>DESX01000066.1:0-5788 GCA_002362065.1 Solobacterium sp. UBA3303 | reverse complement strand
CCGCAGCATATCGAAGCTTTGACTTCCAAGCTTGAAGAGATGGGTGTCGATCTTGAACAGGGATCCGATTATGTCAGAGTCTTCGGCAAGGAAGATCTCAAACCGGTCGACATCATCACACAGCCATTCCCAGGCTTTGCCACAGACCTGCAGCAGCCTTTGACGGCCTTACTGACCAAGGCAAAAGGGGACAGCCATGTGGAAGAGACGATCTATATGGAGCGTTTCAAGCATTGCCATGAGTTAAACCAGATGGGTGCGAATATTGAGACGGGAAGCGGCCGTTCCACGATCCATGGCCCGACACCGCTTCATGGAGCTGATATCTTTGCCACCGATTTAAGGTGTGGCGCATCGCTTGTCATCGCCGGACTGATGGCGGAAGGTGAGACGATCATACACAATGCCTACCATATTTACAGAGGCTATGATTCGATCGTTGAGAAGCTCAAAGCCATCGGCGCAGATATCGAGTAAAATAAGCACTTTTCACTGATTTTTGATGGAGATTCATATTTACTTTTGGATCTGCAGCTGTTATACTAATTAAGCATGTAAACTTACTTTGGGTTGACATGATACTCAAGGCGGAAGGGAGATTAAGATGAAAAAAGGTATTCATCCTGATTATTACAGAGTTACTGTTACCTGCGCAGGCTGTGGTACAACATTTGAAACCGGTTCAACAAAGAAAGACGGAATCAAAGTTGATACTTGCTCCAATTGCCATCCGTTCTATACGGGCAGACAGAGATTTGCGGCATCTGCAGGCAGAATTGAAAAATTCAATAAGAAGTATGGCTTAACAAATAAATAGAGGAAATGCTCCTCTATTTTATTTATAATGGATTTGTTGAGGTGAATCATTATGTATCAAAGTTACAGAGACGGCTGGATCGAGACGATCAGCGGCTGCATGTTTGCAGGAAAGACGGAGGAACTGATACGCCGTATCAAGGTCCTTGAATTCGCAAAGAAGGAGATCATGGTCTTCAAACCGAAGATCGATAACCGCTACTCGCAGACGAAAGTCGTATCCCATGCAGGTTCCAGTGTGGAATCCCATGTCGTATCCGATGCCATAGAAATACTCGAAATGGTCAAGCCGACCACCCAGGTCGTCGCGATCGATGAAGCACAGTTCTTTGATGAAAACATCTGTGCCGTATGCAATGAACTTGCCGACAGAGGTATCCGTGTCATGGCGGCTGGTCTTGACACCAACTTCAAAGGGGAACCATTCGGACCGATGCCGCAGCTCATCACAGAAGCTGAATTCGTCACGAAGCTTGCAGCTGTCTGCAACAAGTGCGGTGCACCTGCCACAAGAACGCAGCGCATCATCAACGGCAAGCCGGCATCCTACAATGATCCGATCATCTTAGTCGGTGCATCGGAAAGCTATGAGGCGAGATGCAGGCATTGCCACGAAGTACCGGACAAACCGAAAGTACAGTTAGGAAGATAATATGGACGCTAAGATCATTAAATTACAGGAGATCGAAAAAAGATATCTGGAGATCAATGACCTGCTGATGCAGGAAGATATCGTTTCCGATGTCAAGAAATACACCAAGCTCTCCAAGGAACAGGCCAAACTGAAAGGCGCCTACGATGCCTATCAGAATTACAAGAAGTATACGACCATCATTGAAGATGGCGAAGAGATGCTGAAAGACTCTGATCCGGAGATCAAGGAAATGGCACAGATGGAAGTTGCCGATGCGAAGCAGCATCTAGAAGCACTCGACAAACACATCGAAGAACTGCTTCTTCCAAGAGATCCGGAAGACAGCTACGACTGCCTTGTCGAGATCCGTGGCGCAGCCGGCGGCGATGAAGGAAACATCTTTGCGGGAGACCTCTTCCGCATGTATTCCTACTATGCGGAATCCTTAGGCTATAAAGTGGAAGTCATGGAATCTTCCGAAGGTGAAGCAGGCGGCTACGCTTTGATCTCCTTCATGGTCAAGGGTCTGGATGCCTACAGACATTTCAAGTTTGAATCCGGTGCACACCGCGTACAGCGTGTACCAAAGACCGAGACCCAGGGAAGAGTTCATACTTCTACCGCAACGGTCATCGTCTTCCCGGATGTCGAAGACGAAGATGTGGAGATCCCGGATTCCGATCTTGAGATCGAAACGCACCGTGCCTCCGGCGCAGGCGGTCAGCACATCAACAAGACCGACTCAGCTGTACGTATCGTACACAAGCCTACCGGTATTACCGTCAACTGCCAGGACGGACGTAACCAGATCGCCAACAAGGAGACGGCGTTAAGGATCATCCGTGCAAGAGTCTATGACTACTACAAGCAGAAGAAAGAGGAAGAAGAAGGTGCGATCCGCCGTTCCAAGATTGGTACAGGCGACCGTTCGGAAAAGATCCGTACCTACAACTATCCGCAGAACCGTGTATCCGACCATCGGATCGGTCTGACGATCAATCAGCTCGACCGCATCATGGAAGGCAAGCTCGATGATATCGTCAATGCCTTGTTAGCCAATGACGATAAAGAAAAACTGTTGAATGAACACGTATAATCAGCTCATACATCAATATCGCAGATTATTTCAGGAGAAAGGTCTTCCGAGTGAAACGGTGAAGGCTTTTCTTTTTGAACTTTGCAATGACCATCACATCAATCTCTATCTCGATCTTGACAAACCGATGGATGAAAAGGTCTATGACTTATTTATCAATGGGATGGAACGCATGATGAACAATGAACCGATGAACTATGTCTTAGGCTATTCCTATTTCTATGGCTATCGTTTCATCGTTAATGAAGGCGTACTGATCCCAAGACCCGAGACGGAAGAACTTGTCGGCCTCATCTTGAGCAAGTACGATGAATTCTATCCGGGAAAGAATATCGATGTCATTGACGTCGGGACCGGATCCGGTGCGATCGCGATCGCATTGAAAAAGGAAGAAGACAGGATGAAAGTCTGCGCTTCCGATATCTCGGAAGACGCCTTGAAAGTCGCAAGACAGAATGCCTTGAACAATGAATGTGATATCGAATTCCTGCAGGGATCGATGCTTGATCCATTCATTGAAAAGGGGATGAAAGCCGACATCATCGTTTCCAATCCGCCTTACATCAAAACGGTGGAAACGATCGAAGCTTCCGTATATGATTACGAACCGCATGTGGCCTTATTTGGCGGCAATGACGGCTTAAAATTCTATCGGGAACTGCTGGCCAAGACAAGTGAAGTTTTACGCCCGGAAGGCCTGATCTTCTTTGAGATGGGTTATGACTTGAAGGAGTCTTTAAGTGCTCTGGCAAGATCGTATTTTCCGGATGCAGATATTAAAGTCTATAAGGATATCAATGGAAAAGATCGGATGATGATGATCAAAGTCTGATCTTTCACAATCTTTTCACAGACAAATGGTATAAAGATAGTGTAATAATTTTTTCATTAAACAATCTTCCAACAATAAGTAGAACAGTAAAAGCCTCGCAAGAGGCTTTTCTGTTAGTCTTCAGTTTTGTTTTTGCGCTCGATATGGCGATAGACCAGTATGCCGATGGCGGATAAGGCGATCGCGATACCGATGTAGATGGCAGCGGAGAGATACTTCTGATCGCCTAAGTGATCACCCGCCAGGGTCGAAGTGATGATCGAAGGAAGACGACCTAAGGTGATGATCGGGATCAGGATGTGCGAATCGATATCGGTGAGTCCGGCCAGGTAACAAAGCAGGTCTTTTGGGGTGCCCGGTACGATAAAGGCCAGGGCATAGAGAAGGATCTTGTTTCTGGAAGATTTGAAGAAGGAAAGGGAATCGATCTTTTCCTTTTCAAAGAAGATCTCAACGATCTTTCGTCCATATTTTTTGACGATAAACAAGACGATGATCGATCCCAAAGATTCGGCGATGATGCATAGGATCGTACCTTTCAAGGAGCCGAAGGCATAGCCGGCGATCATCTCCATCGGCTCACCCGGGATCAATGGAACCAGGATCTGTAAGACCGTGATCCCGATGTAGGCAAGCGGCGCATAGAAACCATAGGACTCGATCCAGTTTCGAAAGAGTTCCGGATCATGAATAAAAGACAACAGGTATTTGCCTGTATAGATCGAAAAGAAAACAAATAAGGCCAGTACTGCCAGGACGGCGATCTTTAAAGGCAGTGAGGTATTTTTATTCATCTATTTCATATTCCATGATGTAATCATCCATCACATAGCCATGACCGATATCCGTGACGATCGAATCGATCACCTTGAAACCGAGGTGCAGATAGATCTCGTAGGAAGGGGTATTGCCCTTGTTGACGGTCAGATAGATCTTCTTTAAGCCATTTTGTTTTGCGTAATTGACGACATCTTCAAACATGAAACGGCCGATGCCTTTATGCCTGTGATCCTTGCGTGCGTACAGTTTGGATAAGAAGAGCCTTTCTTCTTCCTTCTTGTACTCGCAAAAGCCGATGATCTCATCATTCTCGGTTACGATCTTAAACACCGCACCATCTTTGATGAGCTTTGCGATCTCCTTTTCTGAAAGAAAAAGATCCGCCATATAGGTGGCCTGTGTCTTTCCGATCAGATGATCATAGTAGTCGATGAAGACTTCACTGGCAAAGGCAGATGTCTTTGAAATGTCTGAAGCCTCTACGCGTCTGATTTCCATGTCTACATTTTAGCACCACTTAGTGCTAAACTATGTAATGAGGTACATACTATATGAGTTTAACTGCCGGTATCGTCGGACTTCCAAATGTCGGCAAGTCCACGCTGTTCAATGCCATAACCAATTCCCGAGTTGAAGCTGCCAACTATCCGTTTGCGACGATCGAACCAAATGTCGGTGTCGTCGAAGTCAAGGATGAGCGTCTGATCAACCTTTCCAAGCTGTTCGAACCGGAAAGAACGATCTTTACGACCTTTGAATTCACGGATATTGCAGGCCTTGTCAAAGGCGCTTCCACGGGTGAAGGTCTTGGCAATAAATTCTTAGCCAATATCCGGGAAGTCGATGCGATATGTCATGTCGTACGCTGCTTTGAAGACAACAACATCACGCACGTCTACGATCGTATCGATCCGGTCGATGACATCGAGATCATCAACTTTGAACTGCAGATGGCGGATATCGCATCCTGCGAAAACCGCATCTCCAAAGTCGAAAAGAAAGCCCTGAATTCCAAGGACAAGGATGCGGTCTTTGAGTACAATCTGCTCAAAAAGATCAATGAAGCTTTAGGAAAGAGCCAGAACATCCGTTCCTTATCCTTCAACAAGGAGGAAGCGGAATATCTCAAACAGTTCAACTTCTTAACCGCAAAGCCGGTCATCTATGTCTGCAACATCAAGGAAGAAGAGATCAACGATCCCGATTCCAACAAATACTACCAGGCGGTCAAGGAATACGCAGCCAAGGAAGGTTCCGAAGCGGTAGCGATATCTGCCCGCATCGAAGAAGAACTTTCCGATCTCTCCAAGGAAGAAAAGGAAGAATTCCTGAAGGAACTTGAGATCGAAAGAAGCGGTCTGGATGAACTGATCGTCAAAGCGTACAAGACACTGGGTCTTGAGACCTTCTTTACGGTCGGTAAAGATGAATGCCGCGGCTGGACCTTCAAGTCCGGTTACACCGCACCGCAATGCGCCGGTATCATCCATACAGACTTTGAAAAAGGCTTCATCAAAGCGGAAGTCTACACCTATGAAGACATCATGGAATACAAGAGTGAAGCCAAATTAAAAGAGGCAGGAAAACTGCGTCTGGAAGGCAAGGATTACCATCCGAAAGATGGTGACAT
>DESX01000032.1 GCA_002362065.1 Solobacterium sp. UBA3303 | reverse complement strand
ACGGCAACAAGATCATCACCGGTTCTGCCGGCGGCATGTTCCTGACGGATTCCAAGGAAGATGCCGATAAAGTCAGAAAATGGTCAACACAATCCAGGGAAAACGCCTTCTGGTATCAGCACGAAGAGATCGGCTACAACTACCGTATGTCCAATATCGTTGCCGGTGTCATCAGAGGACAGTTGCCATATCTGGATGAACACATCAGAAGAAAGACAGAGATCTACAACAGATACAAAGAAGGTCTCAAGGGTCTTCCTGTAAAGATGAATCCATATGATGAAGAGAATTCCATTCCTAACTTCTGGCTCTCCTGTCTGATCATTGATGAAGATGCCATGTGCAAGCAGGTCAGAGACGACCGCAAGGCTTTATACATCCATGAAAAAGGCAAGTCCTGCCCGACAGAGATCTTGGAGAAGCTGGAAGAATGCAATATGGAAGGCCGTCCGATCTGGAAGCCTATGCATGTACAGCCTATTTACAGGTCCAATAAATTCGTCACTGCCAAAGGAAACGGCAGAGGACAGTCCAACGCCTATATCGATAAAGGCAAAGCTCTCGATGTCGGCATGGATATCTTTACAAGAGGCTTATGTTTACCTTCCGATATCAAGATGACAGCGGAGCAACAGGATATGGTCATCGCCGTCATCAGAGAATGTTTTGAGTAATGTACAGGAATTTCTTTAAAAGAGTATTTGATTTTATCCTATCTTTAACGGCGCTGATCGTATTAGCGCCTGTTTTTCTTGTACTGATCATCTTAGGATGGAAATACATGAAAGGAAATCCTTTCTTTACCCAGGATCGGCCGGGAAAGGATGGAAAGATCTTCAAACTGATCAAATTCCGTTCGATGTCGGAAGAAAAAGATGAAAACGGCAATTATCTGCCGGATGATATCCGTCTCAATAATTACGGCAAAAAGCTGAGAAGTTCTTCTTTGGATGAGCTTCCTGAGCTGATCAATATCTTAAAAGGGGACATGGCGATCGTCGGACCAAGACCTTTATTGGTTCAATACCTTCCTTTATACAATGAGGAACAAAGACATCGTCATGACGTAAGGCCGGGCCTGACCGGACTTGCACAGGTCAATGGCAGGAACCTGTTGTCCTGGGCGGATAAATTCAAATACGATATCGAATACGTCAAGAATATCACCTTGTTAGGTGACATCAAGATCATATTAAAAACAGTCAAGAACGTTTTAACGCATGAAGGGATCACCGGCGAGGGCTCTTCTACGGTTGAATACTTTAATGGAAATAATTAAATGAGAATACTGATACTGACGAATCACGACCTTGGTTTATACAAATTCAGAAAAGAAGTATTGGAGACCTTGTTAAAAGAAAACGAGGTCTTTGTTTCAATGCCCAGAGGTATTTTTACCGACAAGATCATAGAAATGGGCTGTCATTACATTGATACCAGCTTTGAGCGCAAAGGGAAAAATCCTTTTAAGGATCTGGAACTGCTGAACTTTTATAAGAAAACGATCAAAGAGGTAAGACCGGATGTTGTATTGACTTATACGATCAAACCGAATGTTTATGGCGGTCTGGCTTGTCAGCAATTGAAAGTACCTTATATCGCCAACGTGACCGGTCTTGGTTCTGCCATCGAAAATGGCGGCCTGCTGCAGTTTATTTCTTTAAATCTCTACAAGCTGGGTCTGAAAAAGGCGGATATGGTCTTCTTCCAGAATGATGCCAACCGGGATTTCATGCTTGAGAAAAATGCGGTCGGCAAATATTATGATATGCTTCCGGGATCCGGTGTGAATCTCAGCCAGTATGAAGTAAGCGAGTTTCCAAATGATGAAACGATCGATTTTACTTATGTTGGCCGTCTGATGAAAGAAAAAGGCTTTGAATTGTATATGGAAGCCGCAAAGTATATTACCGGGAAATACCCGAATACCAGATTCCATGTCTGCGGTCCGGATGAAGACAATTACAGAGACCTGGTCAAAGAACTGTCTGACAAAGGCATCCTTGTCTATGAGGGCTACGTTGATGACATGAAGGAAGTCTATAAGCGGATTCAGTGTACGATCCATCCGACTTATTATCCGGAAGGAATGTCCAATGTTTTACTGGAATCACTTGCCTGCGGACGTCCGATCATTACAACGGACCGTCCGGGATGCAAAGAGATCGTGGAAGACGGAGTGAATGGTTTTGTTGTAAAACAGAACGATCTCAATGACCTGATTGAAAAGATCGAAAAATATCTTTCTTTGTCAAATGAGGAAAGAAAACAGCTGGGACTTAACGGCAGACACAAAGTTGAAAAGGAATTTGATCGCAATATCGTCATCAATAAGTATCTGGATGCGATCGATAAAGTAACGAAGAAATAGAATGGAAAAACCTGTAAAAGTACTGGAAATGATCGCCGCACTCAATTACGGCGGTTCCCAGGCGATGATCGTGAATCTGGTCAGAACAATGGATCGTGATAAGGTCCAGTGTGATTTTATTGTGGATCATCCGGAATATATGGGCATGAAAGACATCGTTGAATCCCTGGGGTCCAAGATCTATATTATGCCGACATTTCACGGGACCAACGTCAAAGAGATCAAAGATGCCTGGGATGCATTTTTTACCGAGCATCCGGAATATCAGATATTGCATTCGCATTCCCGCAGTTATGCCTCGATCTATCTTCCGATCGCCAGCAGACATGGTTTAAAGACGATCATCCATTCTCATAACACATCCAATGGAAAAGGCCTGACCGCTTTTGTGAAGGATATGCTGCAGAAACCATTAAGAAGAAAAGCGGATTACTTCATCGGATGTTCGAAAGAAGCCGGTGAGTGGCTGTTTGGGGATAAAGTCGTTAAAGGCGACCGCTTCTATGTTTTGAATAATGCGATCGATACGGACCGTTTCACGTTTGATGAACAGATCAGGAACGAGTATCGAAAGATGTTTGGCTTAAACGATGAAAAGGTCTTTATTCAGGTCGGAAGGATGTCACAGCAGAAGAATTATCTGTTTACCCTGGATATCTTTGCCGATTATCTGAAAGAAGATCCAAAAGCCAGGTTATTCCTTGTGGGAAATGGCGAATTAAGAGAAGCGATCGATCAGAAGATCATTGAACTGCAGATGGATAGAAGTGTTACGGTTTTAGAATACCGCGATGATGTTGATCATCTTTTGCAGATGGCGGATGTCTTTTTGATGCCGTCTTTGTTTGAAGGCTTAAGCGTAGCAGCGGTGGAGGCACAGGCTTCCGGTATTCGCTGTCTGCTCAGTGATAAATGTGATCGGAACGTCAATATTACCGGTCTGTGTGAGTTTTTGCCACTGGAAAAAGATAGATGGGTCTCAGCGATGAAAGAAGAGACAGGTTTGCGTCCATACACAAAAGAAGATATAATCAAAGCCGGTTTTGATGTTAAAACTACAGCCAAATGGCTTGAAGAATTCTACAGGAGCATCGTATAAATATGGACAATATCTGGTCTGAAAATAAATATATCAATCTCTGCATAAACATACTTCTGTTTCTGACAGGGATCAATTTCCTGCAT
Organism: Solobacterium sp. UBA3303; assembly: GCA_002362065.1. Classification (GTDB taxonomy): domain Bacteria; phylum Bacillota_I; class Bacilli_A; order Erysipelotrichales; family Erysipelotrichaceae; genus Colivicinus. The sequence continues at coordinate 2,503 of DESX01000032.1, read as the reverse complement.
TATGGACAGCTGATCCTGCCGGTCATCTGTTTTCTTTTGTTTGTTGACCGGAAGATGAAATTCTATGTCAATTCACCTTTGACCTTTGTCGTATTGTGCCTGTTTGCGGTAAGCTTCTATTATTTTTCCGTCAAGGATTTCTATTGTGTCATGGGCTTTACGCTGCCTATGGCTTATTATATCGGCTGCAACATCCATGAAGTGAATGAAGAAAAGATCAGGAAGGTCATTTACCTTCTGGCGATATCGATGGGCTTGCATGTCGTATTGAATGCCATCATCGAAGCCATCCTTCATGGTCATCACGGTTTTTTCTTTTCGTCCACGCATTATGATTTCTGGACCAGAGAAAAGATCTCCAATACGGCAACAGCCATCAATATCGATATCCTTCTGGGTTGTGTCTATTATCTGATCTTCCATGAAAAGAATAAGGTTTTAAAGATCATCGATCTTGTGACTTTCGTTCTGGCAATGTTCTATCTGATGGTGATCGGCAGAAGGACGCCGGTCATGATGACCTTTATCGTTTTTGTGGTTTCTTTTGTTTATGAAACGATCTATTTAAAAAATACATCTGCCAAGCTCAGAACTGCATTTATCAGGATCTTTGTCTCCGTGATCGTTTTCGTTGCGCTGATCGTAACGATCTATACATTGAATATCTTTGGGGCGAAGGATGTATTGAACGGATATCGGATCATCGGCAAATTTTCAAAGGGTTTCATCAACGATCAGCGATTTGAATTGTATTTTGGTTCCTTTAAGCTGATGCCACAGTATCTCTGGGGCGGTCAGCATATTTCAAAGATCCTGGGTGAACAGGTCCATGATTTCTGGATCGATATTTATGATTATGCAGGTATCGTCACCTGCGCGATCATGATCGTTTATTCGCTGACCTTTTTAAGAGATTCCGTTAAGATCCTGAAAAACGATAAGATCGGCAAAGATTTCAGGATCTTATTGATCGGCGTTTTGACCTGCATCGTATTGCAGATGTTCCTGGAGCCGGTCATGACCGGAGCCTCTTTGTTCCTGCTTGTGTCGATCATCATTCACGGTTTGTTTGAAAGGCTGAATCTGGATGAGCAATAAAAAACTGTTCGCAAATGCATCCTGGATCATGGTCGGAAGAATCTTTCAGCTGGCCCTGACATTTGTCACGACCATGCTGGTGACAAGATATCTTGGACCGACGGAGTATGGCAAAGTCAACTATGTCTATTCCTATATTCAGCTGTTTTTGCCTTTATGTGCTCTTGGTCTGAATGATATCGCTGTTAAACAGCTGGTCGATGACCGCGAAAGAAACAATGAGATCTTAGGAACGATGATCGTTCTTCGTCTTTGTGCTTCTTTATTGTCGATGCTTTCTTCCATCGGTCTGGCCATGCTGCTCAATCAGAAAGAGGGCTATGGAACGATCGCATTCCTCTTGTCCTTTTCTTTGCTGTTTCAGTCGTTTGACGGCATCATGTATTTTTATCAGTCGAAGCTTCTTTCGAAGAAGTCAGGACTTGTCTATGCGTTTGCCTATGTCTTGTCTTCGATCTTCCGTATTGTTGGCATCCTGTTGAAAAAAGACATCTACTGGTTTGCCTTTGCGATATCCTTTGATTTCCTGATGGTTGCTTCGCTTCTTTTGCTTGTCTATCTGAAAGACGGCAATGACCTGAAGTTTTCATTTTCGATGGCAAAAAAGCTTCTTTCAAAAAGCGGCTACTATATCTTCGCCGGACTCCTGGTCGTCATCTATGGAAAAGTTACAGATACGCTGCTTCTGGGCAAGATGATCGATGAGACGAGTGTTGGCTATTACAGCAGTGCAACGATGTTATGCAATGCCTGGCCATTTGTTCTGACGGCAGTCATTGATTCTTTGAGTCCGGTCATCATCGACAGTTTCAAGACGGATAAAGAAGAATTCTATAAAAAGCTGAAACAGCTCTACGCGTTGATCTTTTATATCGCTTTTGTTGTCGCGATAGGTATCCTGCTGTTTGGCGATCTGGCGATCTTTATCCTGTATGGAAGAGACTATGCGCCGGCTGCTTTGCCGATGAAGATCTATGCCTGGTCAACTGCTTTCTCCTATATCGGAGTAAGCCGGACGATCTGGATGCAATGCAACAATAAAACCAGATACGAGATCCATATTGCCTTTTTTGGTGCCATCACAAGTATCGTTCTCAATTTCCTGCTGATCAGAAGCCATGGCATTATCGGTGCTGCCATAGCGGCAGTCCTGACGCAGCTGTTCACGAATTTCATTTTCCTCTTCGCAATGAAACAGACGAGGGAAAATGCTAAACTTATATTGGATGCAATCCTTTTGAAGGGTGTTTTAAACAGAGGTGAGTCGAATGTTTAAAGATAAAGTGTTATTGATCACAGGCGGAACAGGTTCCTTCGGAAACGCTGTCGCAAAACGTTTTTTAACAAGTGATATCAAAGAGATCCGCATCGTCTCCAGGGATGAAAAGAAACAGGATGACATGCG
>DESX01000001.1:6318-8630 GCA_002362065.1 Solobacterium sp. UBA3303 | reverse complement strand
CCTTTGTATGTCCGCTGAAATCGACTGCCGTCAGGCTCCTGCCACCCAGGTCATTGACCTCACCGTCTTTAATATCGATGATATTGACATCTCTTACATCGCAGACATCATCTTCGCTCCATTCATCGTTTCCAACAAACCTTTTGATCAGGTCAAGATAATCGATCCTGTCCTTTTTGGAATTTCCTTCAAGCATCGATAGGTCTTTGTGGGACATGTGAACTTCATCAAAATAGTACATCCCGCCCGCATGATCAAGATGGCCATGTGTCAGATAGACTTCAAGCGGCTTATCCGTCAGAGTCGATACAAACTCTTTCAGATCATTTGCGCCAAGACCCGTATCCAGCAAAACCGCCTTGTTTTCGCCGATGATCAGATACATGCCGACAGCACCCTGTCCTTCGATGCGGATGATGCCGTTGCCCATATCTTTTGCAGTGAATTTTGCCATTATTTTGCAGCCTTTCTTACGACCTGTCTTCTGTTCAGGTTGTAGACATCGATACCGATCGCCAGCAGCATGATGATTCCCTTGGCAATGAACTGATAGTAGGTATCAAGTCCAGCCAGCTGCATGCCATTGGTCAGGATCGAAATGATCAATACACCCGCAAAGACGCTTGTCATCTTTCCTTCGCCGCCTCTGACGGAAATACCGCCCAGCAGGATGCCGGTGATCGCCGTGAATTCCGTACCCGGACCGGTATTGGAGTGGGCGGAACCAAGCCTTGCGGTCAGGATGATCGCTGAGATCGCGATCAAAGCACCGGCAAGTGCGGAGATGATGTAGCGCATCTTCTTGACGTTGATGCCCGCCAGGTTGGCAGCTTCCGAGTTGCCGCCCAAAGCGTATACGTACTGGCCAAAATATGTCTTGGACATTAACACTGAACAAACGATCAGCAGGAAGAACGTGATGAATACCGGTAATGGTACCATGCCGATGTTGGACTGACCGATCGCCTTGAAGCCATCAGAGAAGCCTCGGATCGAAACCGACTTGGAAATGACATAAGACAGACCCTGGAAGATCGACATCGTCGCAACCGTGATCATGAATCGGTTGATCTTCAAAAGTTCCGATAAAAAGTTGTTCAGCATGCTCAGCAGCATTCCGATAATGACCGTTATCAGGATCGTCGGGACCGCCGGAATGCCCATCTGAACATTCAGGATGCCGGCAACGACTGAACAAAGAGACATGATGTAACCGACAGAAAGATCGATCTCACCAGCCATCATCAGGAATGCAACACCTAAGGAACAGATGATCGCATAGGAGTTCTGCGAAAGGATGTTTACGATATTCGCAAAGGACAGAAAGTTCTTTGTGAATGAGAAAAGAAACAGGACGACCAGCAGGATGATCCATGCCATATATTTTTTGAATACTTCATCAAAATTGATCTTTTTCATTTTATATTTACCTCTTCCTAAGCCGCTTCACGGATGCCCGATGCCAGGGCCATGATGTGATTCTGCTCAAAATGTTCTCTGTCGACAAAACCCGTAACTTCGCCTTCATAGAAGACCATGATCCGATCGGCCATGCCCATCAGCTCCTCCATCTCCGAAGAGATCATCAATACGGATTTGCCCTGAGCAACGAGCTCATTGATCAGATTGTAGATCTCCTGTTTTGCTCCGACATCGATCCCTCTTGTCGGCTCATCCATGATCAGGATATCCGCTTGTGTTGCCAGTGTTTTGGCGACGACGACTTTCTGCTGGTTGCCACCCGAAAGATTTCTGACGAGCTGTCTGGCAGAAGGAGTCGCAATGGACAGCTCTTTAATATACTTGTCAACGATCTCTCCCGTCTTTTTCCTGTCGACAAACAGACCATTGGATGCTTTCTTGATCATCATGATCGGGATGTTCCAGTCGATCCCGTATTCCAGGAAAGCACCTTCTCTTTTGCGGTCTTCCGGGATCAGTCCGATGCCGGAAGCGATCGCCTGTGATGGCAGCTTGATATCCTTCTTTTCGCCTTTGACAAAGATCTCACCCTTGTCTTTCTTCAGATAGCCATAGATCATCTTCGCCATCTCCGTACGGCCTGCACCGACCAGTCCCGCTACGCCAAGCACTTCTCCCTTATGAAGTTTGAAGGATACGTTCTCATCTCCCTGTCCGCAAAGATCCTTCACTTCCAGAACGACCTCTTCTTCAGGTCTAGTCTGCCTTTTCGGATATTCATCGCCGATATCTCTGCCGACCATCAGCTTGATGAGTTCTCTGCGGCTCGTATCTTTCGTATTGACCGTTTTGATGTAATGCCCATCCCGCATGATCGATATGCGATCAGA
>DESX01000001.1:0-6241 GCA_002362065.1 Solobacterium sp. UBA3303 | reverse complement strand
ATCTGGAAGACTTCTTCAAGTCTGTGTGAGATGTATAAGATCGTCACACCCTTTTCCTTTAAGGTGTTTACCATCTTCAGAAGATTCTCGGTCTCTGCAGATGACAAGGAAGCGGTCGGTTCATCCATGATCAGCAGTCTGCAGTTTTTGATCATCGACTTGGCGATCTCGACCATCTGCTGCTGTCCTGTTGACAGCAATGACACCATCGTATCCGGATCGATATCCATTCCAAGCTCTTCAAGAACCTTCCGCGTCTGCGCATTCATCTGTTTCCTGTCCTTGTAGAAGCGATGTCCGAGCTTATTGCCAAGACATACGTTTTCCGAAACCGAAAGCGACGGGACCAGGTTGAATTCCTGATAAATGACGCCAATGCCGTTTTCTGAAGAAAGCGTCGGGGTCAGATGATCAAATTTGTTTCCGTTGATGCTGATCGTGCCGCTGTTTGGCCTGATCGCACCGCCGATCGTCTTGATCAGCGTCGATTTTCCTGCACCGTTTTCACCCATGATCGCATGGACTTCACCTTGTTCAAAAGAAAGGGATACATCATCCAGTGCTGTTACGCCCGGATACAGTTTTGTTATATTGTCTAATCTTAAAATCGTGCTCATATGAAGTGCCCTTTCATATCTTTAAAAAGAAATCTCCTGCCGTTTCGGCAGGAGATCGATCATTTCTCTTAGATCTTAGTTTACACCGTGCATCTTATATGCATCCTGGATGTTTTCTGCCGTGATCGTGTATAAAGGCATGATCGCCTGCATCTTATCGTTGATCTCAAGTTCGCCAACACCTGCCTGTAAGAAAGCGAGTGTAAAGTCACCGGATTCAATGAATGCACGGAATGCGCTCTTTCCTTCAACCGACTGCTCAACTGCATTTGCGGCAGCTTCCAGCCAGTCACAGGCGAAGATACCCATCGTTGTCGGATCGACACCGGCTGTTCTCATGATGACTTCATCGATCGCGTTGCCATAGTCAGCAGAATGGCTGATGATGACTTTGACATCCGGGTGTTTCAGAAGCAGCTGGTCTGTATATTCCTGAGCCTTTGCCTTCGGATTTGCCTGACCGACGAGGTCATAAGTCTCGACGATCTTTGCTTTCTTCGTGAATTTTTCAACATCATGGAGACCGTCAGCCCTTGCAAGGAAGGCATCCTGTGAGCCTTCCTGGAAGACTGCAACTTCGATCGATCCATCCGCTGCATCCGGATAAGTCTTATCGATCCATTCAGCAGCAGCTTTCGCAGCTCTTGAACCGAATTCTCTCTGGTCAACGTTCAGACAGATCGCGAACGGTTCTTCACCTTCAAACGGATCGCCGATATAGACACATGTGACACCCTGGTCATGTGCTTTTTTCATAACGTCATGGAGAGCTTCGATATCCAGTGGTGTGATCAGAATAACATCACAGCCCTGGGTGATCATATTTTCGATCTGGTTGACTTGCTCTGCTGCAACGCCTTCTGCAGATGCCTTTGTATAATCATAGCCTCTTTCCTTGCAATACGCTTCCAGACCATCGGATGTCGTGACCATCCAGTTGTCAGAGAATGTCATTGCAGAGAAACCAATAAAATGTTCTGCTGTTTTTGTTTCCGGTTCTGCATTTCCTTCCGCAGCCGGTTCTGTCTTTTCAGAAGCACAGCCTGTCAGGACAGCGAGAACAAGCGCAAGCATCAAGAATAATTTTGCAACCTTTTTCATTTCGTTCCTCCTGTTATGTTACTTTGTTGCATAACTTAATTACAATACTATGATATGCCCTTATGAAAGCGCTGTCAATACCTTTTTTATATATTTTTTGAAAATTCAGCCATAAAAAAACTGAGTGATCATTTTAAACCACTCAGTCCTGTTTATTTCTTGTCTGTGAAGACCTTATTGAGCACGATCACCGATAAGGCGATGATGCCTAAGGCGAAGAAGAGACCGATCTCACCTTTGAGGATATAGATCAGATTTTTTATAAAATTCGCTGGTGTGAAATTCATAAGCGACCTCCTACATAAAGAAGCTCATGATCAGACCGCCGGCAATGACCGACGCGATCTGGCCGGAGACGTTGACACCCATGGAGTGCATCAACAAGAAGTTCTGGTTGTCTTCTTCCAGGCCCATCTTATGGATGATACGGCCCGACATCGGGAAAGCCGAAATACCGGCTGCACCGATCATCGGATTGACTTTCTTCTTTAAGAACAGGTTCAAAAACTTCGCAAACAGGACACCGCCTGCCGTATCAAAGACAAAGGCAAACAAGCCCATGCCAAGGATCATCAGGGTATCCGGCTTAAGGAAGTTTTCCGCCTGCATTTGTGATGCAACGGTGATACCTAATAGTAAAGTGATCATGTTGGCCATCGCACCCTGTGCCGTATCCGATAAGCCATTTAAGACGCCGCATTCCTTCAAAAGGTTTCCAAACATCAGGAAGCCAACCAGGGAAACGGAAGCCGGCGAGATCAGTCCCGCGATCACTGTGATGATGATCGGGAACAGGATCCTTGTCGTCCTGGAGACATCTTTAGGTTCGTAGTCCATGCGGATCATACGTTCCTTCTTGGAAGTAAGTAAACGGATGACCGGTGGCTGAATGATCGGAACCAGAGCCATATAGGAATAGGCAGCGACCATGATCGGACCTAAATAGGTCGAATGCAGCTTTTGCGCAACGACGATTGCCGTCGGACCATCGGCTGCACCGATCGTAGCGATCGAAGCGGCATCATTGACCGGGAAAAACATCGAAGCCAGACAGAAGGTAAAGAAGATACCAAACTGTGCTGCTGCACCAAACATCATTAATGCAGGATTTGTAAGCAATGGGCCAAAGTCGCACATTGCCCCGATACCGATAAATAACAGCAGCGGGAACAATTCATTGGCGATACCGGCATTGTATAAAGAAGATAAAGGGCCTTCCTGGAAGATGCCGTTGATATACTGATCCACAGCTCCCGAAAACGGCAGGTTGACTAAGATCGCACCAAAGCCGATCGGCAGCAGAAGTGATGGTTCCATGTCCTTGGCAATGGCGAGATAGATCAGTATTCCGCCGATCACCCACATGGTGACTTGCTGCCAGGAAAGCTGCAGCAGATTCTCATATAGAAAACTCATAATAACCCCCAATTAAAGATGGAACGTGATCTCATCGGAAAAGATGTTCTTCTCTTCTCCTTCATCTGAGATCTTCAAGGAATAATCCGCATCGATGCCTATGATCGATACTTCTTTTCTTAAGCCATCGATCAGGCAATATGCCCTTTTTCCTTTCAGATAGTCATATGCAATGACCTTCTCATATAGATCCGTTCCGGATCTGATCGAATCGATCGTTTCGATCAGTAAGTCATAGATCTTTTCTTTGAACTTGTTCAGATCGACATTTTTATGTAAGATCTGTTTCATGGAGACCGGCTCATGAAGGAAGTCTCCTTCAAAATGGTCTTCATTGACATTGATGCCGATCCCGATGATCAGACATTCCATCTCATCCTTCGACACCCCTTCAAGCAGGATCCCGCAGATCTTTTTGTCCTTCACATAGACATCGTTTGGCCATTTAATGGAAAGGCCTTCGATGCCATAGCTTTCAAGGACCTTCAATACCGCATAGGCAGATAAGACTGACAAGGATCCAAAGGCCTTCATGACCTTTTTATCTTTGACCAGCAAAGAGAACATTAAATTCTTCCCTTTGGAGGAAGACCATTTCCTTGCGTTTCTTCCTTTTCCTGCTGTCTGCAGGTCTGCCCTTACAAATGTAAGGTCTTCCAGATCTTCGTAGTTCCTTTTTAAATAGGTGTTTGTCGAATCGATCGATTCAAAGAAGAGCTCTTTCATTACTCAAGTACGATCAGTACGTCCTTGTTTCTGACATCGTCACCGACAGATACGACGATCTGCTTGACCTTGCCGTCAAATGCGGACTGGATCTCGTTTTCCAGCTTCATGGCTTCGATGATCGCAACGGTCTGGCCCTTCTTGACTGTGTCACCGACATTGACTTTGACGGAAAGCACTTTGCCGGCGATCGGCGCTAAGATGTCGTTGGAACCCTGGGATACGACGACTTCTTCCTTCTTGACTTGCGCAGGCGCTTCAATGCCACCCTTTACTTCATCAACGGCTTCAACTTCTACTTCGTAGACTTTGCCGTTTACTTTGACTTTATAAACTTTCATTAGCTGATCCTCCTGACACTTCTGATCTGAACGTTTTTATGCGCTTCCTGACGGCATTCGATCGCCGCAACAAGGCAAGCCACTGTCGCATCTTCATCATTCAGATCTAAAGGTGCAACTGTCTTTTCAATAATCGTTTTTGTTTCTGTCTTTTCTTCTTCGACTGCTTCCGGTGCATTCTTCTTGAATTTCATGAAGACCACCAGGATCGCAAGATAGACAAATATGGCAATGATGCCTGAATAATTCGGTGTAAAATCCATCATGCCCCCTTATATAAACATCTCAAACTCATCGACTTCGTTTTCTTCCGCTGCATATTTCTTCTTTAAGAAGTTGACTGCAACGTTTTCAAACAAAGCAAGTGACAATACATCTTCATCGCTCTTGGCAATGTCCTTGTACTGTTCCTTGAGCTTTTCAAATTCCGGTTCCAGAAGATCGGCAGGTCTGCAGGTGATGACTTCGTCGTTGCCGATGATCTTTTCCCTGATCGCAGGGTCAACTTCCGCCGGCGATTTGCCATATTTTCCATGCAGATAATCCTTGATCTCCTTGGCACACATCTTGTAGCGCTCGCCATTTAAGACGTTGAGCACAGCCTGCGTACCGACCATCTGGGACATCGGTGTGACAAGCGGCGGATAACCTAAGTCTTTTCTGACTTTCGGGATCTCCCTTAAGACTTCCTCGTACTTGTCCATCGCACCCTGGTCGCTCAGCTGCTTGATCATGTTCGACAACATGCCGCCCGGTACCTGATAGGTCAGGATGTTCGGGTTGATCTGTAAGGATTTCGGATTCAATAAGCCGTTCTTGACGTATTTGTTGACGATTTCCGTCATCAATGGCTCCGCCTTATGAAGGACGTCCATGTTGAGTTTTGGATCATACTTCGTTCCCTTCAATACGGATGCGAAGGCCTGCGTGGAAGGCTGCGCGGTACCGTTGGACAAAGGCGATAAGGAAGTATCGATGATATCGACACCGGCCTCGATCGCTGCCTTGTAGGTCATTTCACACACACCCGCCGTGCAATGGGAATGTAATTCAAGCGGAATGCTGGTCTCCGCCTTGATGGCCTTGACGAGCTTTTTCGCATCTTCCGGCAGCAATACGCCAGCCATATCCTTGATGCACAGGGAACTTGCGCCTAAGGATTCAACTTCCTTGGCCAACGATACATAGTAATCGATCGTATGGACAGGTGAAGTCGTATAGGACAAAGCGATCTGGCATTCACCGCCATACTTCTTTGTCGATTCGACAGCCTGTCTTAAGTTGCGGATATCATTCAGAGCGTCAAAGACACGGATGATATCGATGCCGTTTTCGATCGACTTCTTGCAGAACATATCAACGACATCATCGGAATAATGACGATAGCCTAAGATGTTCTGTCCGCGGAACAGCATCTGCAGTTTTGTTTTCTTGCAGACTTTTCGGACTTCCCTGAGTCTCTCCCAGGGATCCTCATTGAGGAAACGCATGGCCGCATCAAAAGTCGCGCCGCCCCAGACCTCGATGGCATAGAAACCTGCATCATCGTAGATCTTGCATAAGTCGACGACTTCCTTGGTAGTCATACGTGTGGCAAACAGAGACTGGTGACCGTCTCTTACGGATGTTTCAACGATCCTGACCATATGTCACCTAGTCTTCAATGTGCGGACCGGCTTTGACTAAAGCCTTGCCGGCATCGTTTGTCTCATATTTCCTGAAGTTCTTGATGAACCTTCCGGCAAGATCCTTGGCCTTGGTATCCCAGGCATGCGGGAATTCGTAGGTATCGCGCGGATCGAGGATCTTGCTGTCAACGCCTTCAAGCTCTACCGGTACTTCGAAATCAAAATACGGGATCTTTTTGGTCTCACAGTTGTTGATCGAACCGTTTAAGATCGCATCGATGATGCCTCTGGTATCCTTGATCGAGATACGCTTGTGCGTGCCGTTCCAGCCTGTATTGACAAGATAGGCCTTGGCTCCGGATGCATTCATCTTCTTTACCAGTTCCTGTGCATACTTGGTCGGATGCAGTTC
>DESX01000030.1 GCA_002362065.1 Solobacterium sp. UBA3303 | reverse complement strand
CCGCGGAAATGGTCGATACGGATCACATCAAAGAAGGAAGAAACACCTGCGACCCTGTCGATCCACCATTTATAGCCGGTCGAACGCATATAGTTCCAGTCATAGAGCGGATTGCCCCAGAGCTGTCCGTCTTTTGAGAAGTAATCCGGCGGTACGCCGGCTACATTCTCCGGAATTTTGGTATTCTCATTGAGCTGGAACTGTCTGGAGTCGCACCATACATCACAAGAATCCATCGCCACATAGATCGGAAGATCACCGATGATCTTGATACCTTTAAGGTTTGCGTATTCCTTTAATTTGACGTACTGCTTGAAGAACAGATACTGGATGAAGGAATAGAATTCGATGTCTTCCTTCAGCCTTTGCGAATACATATATACCGCTTCCGGTTTATGCTGACGGATCAACGGATCCGGCCATTCCAGCCAGGAAGCCATCTTGAAATGCTTCTTCACCGCCATATACAGAGCATAGTCATTCAGCCAGCCTTTGTTTTTTTCGACAAATTCTTTGAATTCATCCGCATAGAGATCTTTTCCTTTTTCATAAGCCTTGTGCAGGAGAAGGAAACGTGTCTCATAAAGATGGCCATAGTCGATATAGCGATCATCTTTGACGTTCAGCTTCTTCAGATCGCTTTTTTCAAGCAGATGATCTTTCACAAGCATGTCCGGATCGATGAAATACGGATTTCCGGCAAAGGATGAAAATGACTGGTATGGCGAATCACCATAGCTTGTCGGTCCGATCGGCAATACCTGCCAGTAAGACTGATCGGCTTTAACGAGAAAGTCGACGAAGCGGTAAGCCTCTTTGCCCAAAGTTCCGATGCCATATTTTGAAGGCAGCGAGAAGATCGGCAGAAGGATACCGGCACTTCTAGTTCTAGACATAAAATACCCCTTTAAAATAACTCTACTAATATTTTAACCCATTACGCTAAAATAGAAAGTAGAGGTATACCTGAAATGAAAAGATCATATGTGCTCATTTTAATATGTCTGTTCCTGTTTTCTTCATGTACGAGTCAGAAGGTCGAAAAAGTGACCTCATCGGATTCACTTTATATCCGCAAGATCGAAAATCTTCCGGAGGATCTGATGATGGGCATGGATGTTTCCTCCCTGCTCTCACTTGAACAAAGCGGCGTCAAATACTACGATTTCGATGGTACAGAAAAAGACCTCCTGGAGATCCTTGCAGAAAACGGCATCAATACGATCCGTGTACGTGTCTGGAACGATCCGTTTGATGAAGCAGGACATGGCTATGGCGGCGGCAACTGCAATATCGATACGGCAGTTGAGATCGGCAAACGTGCTGCAAAATACGGATTGAAGCTCCTGGTCGATTTCCATTATTCCGATTTCTGGGCCGATCCTTCCAAACAGATGGCACCGAAAGCCTGGAAAGATCTTGCGATCGAAGACAAGGCAAACGCCTTATATGAATACACGAAAGAGTCCTTAAAGAAGCTTAAGGATGCGAAAGTCGATGTTTCGATGGTGCAGCTGGGAAATGAGACGAATAACGGCATGGCCGGCGAAAAGATCTGGATGAATGTCATCTATCATCTGATGGCAAATGGCGCAAAGGCGATCCGGGAAGTCTATCCGAAAGCGTTGATCGCCGTTCACTTCGCCAATCCGGAAAACAAAGACAATTATCTTGATCTGGCTTCCAAACTTGCCTATTACGATCTGGATTATGATGTCTTTGCGACCTCCTATTACCCTTACTGGCATGGCACTTTAGATAATCTGACAAGTGTTTTGAATGAAATTTCGGATAAATATGGCAAGAAGACGCTGATCGTTGAAACATCATACGCCAACTCAAGTGAAGATAGCGATTTCTTTGCGAATACGATATCCGATTACAGTGCCGTTACAAAGGATTATCCGTATTCCCTTCAGGGTCAGACCAACTGTATGCTCGACATCATCGATACGGCAGTCAATAAGATAAACAACTGCCTGGGCATCTGCTACTGGGAAGGTGCGTGGATCTCAGTCAATCAAAGCTCCTATGAAGAAAATCTGAAGCTCTGGGAAGAATATGGTTCCGGCTGGGCATCCTCCTATGCGAAAGCTTATGATCCGGATGATGCCGGCAAATACTATGGCGGTTCCGCTGTCGATAACCAGGCCTTCTTTGATTCAAACGGACACGTCTTAGAATCCTTGAAAGTCTTTGAATTATGTAAGAAAGGAAATGTCATCGATCTTAAAGCGGAATCCGTTGAAGATACCTATATCGATGTCGATATCGCCGATCCGATCGTTTTGCCTGATAAAGTCAATGCGATACTCTCGGATAACTCTAAGAGTCAAATAGAAGTCGTCTGGGACGCATTTGATGAAAAAGCGATCAAAGGCAAGGGCATCGGTGAAACTTTGATACATGGCAAAGCAGAAGGCCTGGATGCGATCTGTCATCTCAATCTGATCGAATACAACTATCTGAAGAATGCATCCTTTGAAGAAGACGGCAACAAGACAAATACCCCTTCCTCATGGAATGTGAACGCGATAAAGAACTCCGATGAACTTTATGTGGAGACCAAGAAGACCGATTCTTTAAGCGGTGAGAATCATTACCATTTCTGGTCAAAAGCTTCCGATTCGGTCGAATTTGAACTTTATCAGGAAGTCAAAAATCTCAAAGAAGGAAATTACAAATTCTCGATCTCGATCATGGGCGGCGATGCCGGAAACCAGGAAGTCTACGCCTTTGTAAAGATCGATGATCAGATCATTGAAACAGCGCCGATGAAGATCAATGGCTACAACAACTGGAGCACCGGACTCATTGATCAGTTTGCCTATGACGGATCATCCGATCTGAAAGTCGGTATCTATGTGAGGTGCTCTGGCGAAGGCGGCGGTGCCTGGGGCAAGATCGATGATGCGAAACTCAATTCTGCGGAGGAATGATATGAAAAAGTTTGTACAGATATTGCTGGTCCTTTGTTTCTTATTTCTGAGCGGCTGTCAGAAAAGCTATAAGAATGTCGATACGATCGATGACAATTACCGCGTCTTCTACGAGATCTTCGTTTCTTCCTTTTCCGATTCCAACAAGGACGGGATCGGTGATCTGAAAGGCATCATCAAGCGTCTGGATTATCTCAACGACGGTGATACCACTTCAAACAAATCCCTGGGCATTCAGGGCATCTGGCTGACACCGATCTTTTCTTCCCCTTCCTATCACAAATACGATGTCATCGACTATTACAGCATCGATGAAAGCTTTGGCGATCAGAAGGACCTCGACAAGCTGATCGAAGAATGTCATAAGCGAAACGTCAAAGTCATACTTGATATGGTCATCAATCACACTTCTTCGCAAAACGAATGGTTCAAACAGTTCGTGACTGCCCATCAGAAAGCGGATCAGAACAATAAGTATTACAGCTATTACGTCTATGCCAATAATTCGGAAATTCCTGCAAACCGCAGGTTTACCGGTATACCGGGAACTTCGCAAAGCTATGAATGCAACTTCTCCGATGATATGCCGGAACTCAATTTCGACAATGAAGAGGTCAGAAACGAAGTGTTGAACATTGCCAAGTTCTATCTCGATAAAGGGATCGATGGTTTCCGTTTTGATGCCGCAAAGTATGTCTACTATGGAGATAATTATTCCTCAGTCGATTTCTGGAACTGGTATTGCGATGAACTTAGAAAAATAAAGGAAGATGTCTACCTTGTTGCGGAAGTCTGGAGCGGCGAAAGTGAGGTCAATCAGTACATCGATGCCTTCAACTGTTTCAACTTCTCCATGGCGCAGGCAGAAGGCGTTATCGCCTCTGCGGCCAAAGGAAACAATATGGCTGCCTATACCAATTACATCGAAAAATACCAGCAGCAGCTAAGAGATATCGATTTAAAAGCGATGCCGATCCCATTTATTTCCAATCATGATATGGATCGTGCTGCCGGCTATCTCAATGTCTACAACGGTTTAGCCTATATTGGCGCGAATCTGCTGTTATTATCGCCCGGTTCCCCTTTCCTGTATTATGGCGAGGAGATCGGCTTGAAAGGTACCAGAGGAACGGCAAATACCGATGCCAACCGCAGACTGGCGATGTTATGGGGTGATGGCGATACGGTGAAGGATCCGGAAGGTGCGACCTACGATGCTTCAAAACAAGTCAACGGGACTGTTGCCGATCAGGAAAAGCAGGATTTCAGTCTGCTCAACCATTACAAGAAAGTCATTGCCTTCCGTAACAGATATCCGCAGATCGCAAGAGGCATCTATAAGCGTTTCAATCTGAATCAGAATAACCTGGGCGGCTTTGTGATCACCTATAATGGGGAAAGCACATATCTGTTCCACAACAATTCCAAAGATGAGATCTCCATCAAGATCGACAAGTTCTCTGAACTGATCGATTCTGTCGGAATGAATGGCGCATCCTATGAAAATGGTGTGCTTACAGTCGGTGCTTATACAAGCGTCTTACTGAAATAATAAAAAAACGGCTTAAACCGAATATAAAAAAAATATGGGGACCCGAAGGTCCCCTGTTTTGTTTAATAGAGAAGATTTTCTTGCGTTTCTACGTCGAAGAAATTCATGACATTGCCCTTGAAGGTAATGTGGAAGTCTTTGCCGGAAGTTAAGGCATTTCTTTCTTCGTGGCTCAGATCGACGGTCGGAACTCTGACGATCAGTTCTGTATTGTCGTTTGTGACGACATGCAGATGAAGCTCAGAGCCCATCATTTCGTTGACCAGGATCCTGGCATCGATATCATTTTCGGCATCCTTGCCCAAGACCATGTGTTCCGGACGGACACCGAGAATGATCTGCTGCGGCTGAATATTCTTCTTCTTGAGTTCTTCACCCTTGTAGCCGTCAACCTTGATCTTCGCTCCAAATGGCGTGACATAGTAGTCATCGCCTTCCTTGATCAGATCGGTCTTGAAGGTGTTCATCTTTGGTGCACCGATGAATTCGGCGACGAAGAGGTTCTTCGGCATATCGAAGACTTCGTCTGGCGTACCAACCTGCTGGATGTAGCCATCCTTCATGATGACGATACGATCGCCTAAAGTCATAGCTTCGGTCTGGTCGTGTGTGACATAGATGAATGTGGTATCGATCCTCTTTCTAAGCAGGATGATCTCAGCTCTCATCTGGTTCCTTAATTTCGCATCCAGGTTGGACAAAGGCTCATCCATTAAGAATACTTTCGGATTTCTGACCATTGCACGGCCGATCGCAACTCTCTGCCTCTGGCCACCGGAAAGCGCTCTAGGTTTACGGTTGAGGTATTCGGTGATGCCTAAGATCTCCGAAACTTCCGTGACCTTGCGGAAGACTTCTTCCTGCGGAACTTTCTGCAGACGAAGCGGGAATGCGATATTTTCAAAGACCGTCAGATGAGGATACAGCGCATAGTTCTGGAAGACCATCGAGATATCCCTGTCTTTCGGCTGCAGGTCATTGACGACGACGCCGTCGATCTCGATCGTACCGCCGGAGATCTCTTCAAGTCCTGCGACCATTCTCAAAGTCGTGGATTTGCCGCATCCGGAAGGTCCGACAAAAACGATGAATTCCTTATCTGCGATATCGAGATTAAAGTCGTGTACTGCAACGACATTATTGTCATAAACTTTCTTTACATCAGTTAATTTTACTCTTGCCATAATATTTATCCTTTCACTGCACCGCCTGTAACGCCTTCAACATAGTACTTCTGCAAGCACATGAACAGGATCGTGATCGGTATTGCAACAACGACACCGCCTGCACAGAACATCGTATAGTTCGCGGAGAGGTTCTGCGGTGTGGAGATGAGATATTGCAAGCCAACGGCCACGTTCATGCCGGCAGATGTCGCATGCGAAATGTATCTCGCAAACATGAAATCGCCCCATGGTGCCATAAAGGCTGTTAAGATCGTATAGATGACGATCGGTTTGGACAAAGGCATGATGATCTTGGTGAAGACCTGGAAACGGGTCGCACCATCAACTCTTGCTGCTTCATCCAGGGATCTCGAGATCGTATCGAAGAATCCTTTTGAGACATAGTAGCCCATGCCTGAAGATGCAACATAGACCAAGATCAGACCAGGAACCGAATTTGCACCGGTCAGGTTGAACCAGCTGAGCACCTTATAAAGGATGATCATCGATAAGAAACCCGGGAAGAATCCCAGTACCAGCATCAGGTTCATCAGCAGCTTTCTTCCTTTGAAACGAAGTCTCGATAATGTATAAGACATACACAAGACGATGATCGTCTGAATGATCGCTGCAAACAGACCGATGATGAAGGTATTCCTGAACCAGACCGGGAAATCGGTCTTGGTAAACAGATTGATGTAGTTGTCAAAGCCCCAGACTTTCGGAAGGACGTAGCCGACCTGATATGTTGCTTCGATACGGAAGGATTCAAATACCAGGAAGATGAACGGGATCAGCCATACGATGCTCATGAGGATGAGGATGATATAGATGATCGTGTTGGAGAGCCTTTCCTTGGCCTTAAGACCCATGTGTTTCTTTTTTGGTACTTCTGACATTATGAATAGTCCTCCTCGTTCCTGGTCGACGGGATCGCGTTATAGACGATCAATGACACGAAGGAAACGACAACGAAGATCATGATACCAATGACAGAAGCCAGGTAATACTTGGACTCTGCGCCGGTCGTGATCTTGAACAGCCACGTTACCAGCAGGTCGGTATCACCTGCAGAACCGGCCGAAGTCAATAGCTTCGGGTTGTCCGGTCCGCCTCCCGTCAGCAGGTAGATGACATTGAAGTTGTTGATGTTTCCGATAAAGCTCGTCAAAAGATACGGTCCGGTGACAAACAGCATGTACGGAAGCGTGATCTTGAAGAACTGCTGCACCGCATTTGCGCCATCGATCTTGGCAGATTCATATAAGTCTGCCGGAATGTTCATCAGGATACCTGTAACGATCAGCATCAGATAAGGAATACCGATCCAGATATTGATGACGA
>DESX01000009.1 GCA_002362065.1 Solobacterium sp. UBA3303 | reverse complement strand
GCCGATGATGATGCGAAATATTCGCAAAAGCAATATCAGCTCTTCAAAGACACTGTCCTTTCATTAAACTACGATTTCCCGATGATCCATATGGCCGCAACGGATGGCTCGATCATCGTCAATGACGATATCTGCAATGCCGAACGCATCGGACTAGGACTCTTGGGCCTTAGCTCCTATAAGACGAGCTTAAGACCGGTCATCAGCTTATACAGCCATGTCAGCATGCTCAAGCAGCTGAAACCTGGCGATACCGTCTCCTATGGAAGGCACTATACAAGCGATGGCACAGGTTATCTTGTCACGATACCGCTTGGTTATGCCGATGGCTTCTATCGGGCAAATACCGGAAAGAAAGTATGGTGTGAAAACGAGTATGGCACGATCGTTGGCAGCATCTGCATGGACCAGATGATGATCCTGTTTGAACACGAACACGAAACTGGCGCAAAAGTGGAACTGCTTGGTGAACATATCGATGTCACTGAGCGGGCAAGGCAGCTTGGCACGATCCCATATGAGCTATACACTTCACTTTCGGACAGGCTCACAAGAAGGTACATCAAAAACGGCGATTTCTTCATGTCGATCGATCCTCGTTTCTGAAAACAGACCCAAATCAGCCTAAAGTCATAGAAATATGACTTTTTTTATGCAAAAAATTCATTTTTTTTCACTTTTTTCCTAGGTATCCTGCCCCTTTTTGGGTAATAACGATATGAAGGAGTTAAAAAGATGAAAGAAAAAAAGCAGATCAAACAAAGCATTATCATCGTCCTGTTGTGCATTCTTCTCTTGCTTACAGGCTTATGTATCTTCTTGAGTTTAAGAGCCATGGAACAAAGCAAGAAGTGCTGTGAACTGAAGGTGTCGGACTCGCAAAGTGATTATTCCGATCCGTTCGCCAAAAAGGAAGAAGACGGCTATACAGAACTGATGGGATTCGGATGTCTGGAGCTTGATCGCGATTCCCCTTTCGTCTACCTGATCAATCCGCCGGAGAATCAAGTCTACCTCAGCTTCGATGTGATATGTGATGAGAAGACTCTTTACAAGAGCGACCTCATCTCTCCGGGCAAGATGGAGAGCTTCGATGCCTACGCCTGTTTAAATGCAGGTGAACACACGTTGGTCTATTCGATATCCTCCTATGATATGGATGATAAAGCGATCCTGTGGTCCGGAGTCCGGCAGAATCAGGACATCCTCATCAGAAAGTAAGGAGTTTTATGAAAAAGATCATTACATTACTGTTTGTATCACTCTTGTCCTTATGCATCCCGGCAAATATCTTTGCGGATGAAAACGACAACGAAGTGACCGGTGAACAAGCCAGCGTCATCCTCTACGCCAACATCGCTTCTGCCTACACGGTAAAACTGCCGCTCAGAGTCGATGTTCGCGAAGAAACGACCAGCTTTGACGTCTTCGCCAAAGGAAGCATCGCCGCCGACAAGAAACTTGATGTCGTAAGTGCTGAAGGAGCACACGTATTGCGTGACAATACCATCGGTTCTTCAAGAGAGTATCCGTTGACGGTCTCGGCGATCAATACGAGTTTTGCCGCAGATTTGCTGGCTGACGTATATAAGGACGATCTCAAGGCGACATTCACGGTCAATCACGCTGCCCTTGCAGCAGGCGATTACAGCTATACGCTTCCGATCGTCATCTCACTCAATAACGCCAATTCCTAAACACTTCAAACAGGGCCTGCATCCCTGTTTCCAGAATGTATAAAAACGAAGGAAACTGCTTCGCTTTTATAAACGCGGACAGAATATGCTCATTTCCCTAAAAACCAAAGCCATGTCCGCCCATCATCGCAGGGGGTACCAAAATGCATTTCGTAGTTATTATTTTTTCATTAATCAATCTGTTGTCTTTTAATTCTCACGCCCCCTGTGATGCTCCCTATATCATTGAGATCCCTTCTCATCTGGATCTGAGCGAAACTTCAAGTTTCGAGATCTCGCTCAAAGAAAGCGGTCTTAGTGAAAATCAGATCCTGCATGTCGATATGCCGGATCATTTTACATTATCTGATACACATGGAAGACAAGATGTGCAGGGACAGGTCACCAATCATGAGATCACCTTTGCAAATAACGACCTGCTTGCCAAAAACGTCGGCCTTGAGATCGAAGAACTTGAAGCCGGTGACTGGAGCGGGCAGCTCGATATCCACATCTATATCGAAAATACCATTCCGTCCAACGTTCTTGAAAGCGGTGAAGAACTCAATGCACTGTTGAAACAGTATGATCCGACAAGTGTCATCTTCACAGATTCCGTTACTGATCTTACCTGTATCGGTGATGTCTCAAAGGCGAAGGATGCTTCTATCAATGCCTACATCGATGGAAATACGATCTACATTTCCAACAATGCCGAAGGAAAGATATTGTCCGATACTTCTTTGAAAAACTGTTTCAAGGACCTGCGTTCTCTATCCAGTGTCGATCTGAGTCATCTGGATACATCGGGCTGCGAAGACATGTCCCACATGTTTGAAGACGCCATCTCTCTGACTTCGATAAGCGGCATTACGGATCTCAATACTTCAAACGTCAGAGATCT
>DESX01000055.1 GCA_002362065.1 Solobacterium sp. UBA3303 | reverse complement strand
GGGCAGATCGGTCCGTAGAGGAATCCTCTATTGGCCCACATTCTGTCTTTTGCCGTACAGTATATGCTTTCCCAGACCCACCCAAGAAACGCAAACATGAAAAATATGACTATCACCTTATTCATCAGATCATCATCCTTTATACTTTGTTATCACAGAATACGCCTCTTTAAGGCACACCTATATGAGGTGTTGTATTTTTCCTTTTATCTATCGAAAGCGCAACTATACCTATTTTTTACGCTATGTTCAAGAAACCAGTTGATAATCGTTTTATGAAAAAGCGTATCATTTCCGGGATCCTGTATGAATATTTTGATTTGCTGTATCAAAATCAGCAGATCCAAAACGAAAGTATTCCTGGAATATACAATTTAAATGTTTTCTTCGCCTTACGATTTTAAAAAACACAAAATATCTGTTTCGCTAATTCAATAACTGAATGGTTTTCTTTTACTCTTTGGCTAATCCTTCAACGATGATGCAGTTATCCATCTTTCTGAATAGTTCAGATGGCAGCATGAGCTTTCCATTGGCCTTGCCGGAGCCGACGATGACATCTTTCTGTTCGAACACCGTTTCATCGATCAGGATCATAAAATCCTCGGGCAGTCCGACTGGTGTGATCGAACCATATTCCATGCCTGTGATCTTACAGACCTGATTTAAATCGGCAAAGCTCACTTTCTTGACATCGAGGGGGCCTCTTACTTTGGCATTCATATTTGCCCGTTTTCCATAAGGAACGACCAGGGCTGCGTATTTTCTATTTTCCCCTCTTTGGCCTTCCACGATCAGACAGTTGAGTTCCATCTCATAAGGGATATCATATTCCCTGCTCAAGGACTCGCCATCCGCAAAAGCCGGATCGATCTTCGCGGCTCTGATGAGATCAACTTTATCGAAAGCTTTGATGTAGGTATAGACCAGATCAGGCAGCAGATCCTTGTTTTCTTCGATCTTTTTGAATTCCAGTTTCATGTCTTCATCTTAAGACAATCCGAAAGAAAAATGGAACATGACGCTCAAAAAAAGAGCCTGAGGCTCTTAATACTTCAGGCGGACTTCATTTCCCGCTTCATCACACAGATACAGCTTTTCCTTATCCATCGTGACAAAGACCCGGTCATTTTCATCCTCTTTGTTCACATAGACTCCATGCCAGGAACAATCCTTCTCCTTTAAAGGTTCATGAACGATCTCCAGGAGATCAAATTCCCTTCGCTCGATCCCGCCAAAGCCGATCAATAACATCTCCTTTGGAGAATCGAGATAGGCATAGATGCCGTCACTTTGCCAGTATGAATTTAAGATCATCAAAGCTTCATCATCACTGTTTTCAATATCTTTACTCCAGTATACCGGTTCTTCACCTTCTTCGACATAAAAAGATAGGATCTTGTTTTCATCGGCCGCGGATACAAGTTTCTTTACAAAGTCATTCATGATCTCATGACCGCCTTCCGGAAAGACTCTGTCATAATCGATCGAAGTCGAACCGATGTATTCGCCTTTCTCATCGCAAAAGGTCAGTCTTACGATCGTTGACGGGGCATCCAGTGCCTGAAATTCCTCTTCCTCAAGCTCATCCCAGACGGAAAGATTGTATTCTTTGACCATCGCATTAAGCTCTTCCAGCAGGGCTTCTTCCGCCTCGTATTCAGCAGTCCGCACCAGATAGCCGGTCTGAACCGCGGATCGTGCAAGCAGTTTTCCCTCTTCCCGTAATAGTTCAAGGGAATCAGAACGAAATTCCATGCCTCCGCCATGGTAATACTCGGCACTTAAAAGCTGATCGTATTTTGCCTCTTTTGCCTTGAGGTCTTGCAGAGTGATCTGCTTTTTTGCAGGTGAAAGGGTCTCAGACATACATCCTCCAAGAAAGATCATCGTGATCAGAAGCAATACTATCTTTTTCATCGTTTCAAAAAGGGCTGTCAAGCACAGCCCTCATAAGCTCTATAACTGTTCCTTGCCGTTGCAATAGGTCTGTTTCACAGAGTAATCGTCATTGAGCACGACGATATCTGCGTCAAAGCCCGCCTTGATGCGGCCCTTGTGATCATCCATATTCAGATAACGCATCGGATTGATCGTGCAGGCATCCAGAGCGATCTCAAATGGAACCAGCGCCTTTTCAACCAGGATCTTCAATCCTTCGTTGACCTTGAGCGTTGAACCGGCCAGCTGCTTCTTGCCTGTCGTGATGTGGGCAGAACCATCCGGATAGATCTCAACATCCTGTCCGCCGAAATCAAAGACGGAACCGACTTCATAGCCCTTGCACATCAGCGAATCGGTGATCATGATACCGAAATTCTGCTTCTCTCTAAAGAAGATATTCAAAGCCGCCAGCGTGGAATGGTTGCCATCACAGATGCATTCCGCATACGTGTCATGGCTTCGGAAGGCTGCACCGACAGCACCGTTTGCCCTGTGGGAAAGGCCGGTCATGCCATTGTAGGTATGGGTAAAGCCCTTTGCGCCATTGGCTAAAGCCATGATGGCTGTATCATAATCCGTATCGGTATGGCCGATCGAAACGCAGACGCCTGTTTTAGCACAATATCTCGTCAATGCAAAATCTTCATCGTGTTCCGGTGCCAGGGTGATGATCTTGATCAGATCATTACAGGCATCCTGGTATTCCTTGAATTCTTCCACCGTGCCTTTGACGATGTATTCTTCCGGCTGGGCACCCTTGTATTTGACGTCGAGGTACGGTCCTTCGAAGTGGATGCCTAAGATCTCAGCACCTTCTGTACCTTCTTTTTTGACTTCCGCAACTTCAGCGACTGCCTTTTTCAGGGTGTCATGTGCCTGTGTCAGAGTCGTCGGACAGATGCCGCAGACGCCTTCCTTTGGAAGGTACTTCAGCCATGCCCTAAGGCCATCCTTGCCGCCTGCTGTCGTATCATAGCCGTGATAGCCATGCGTGTGCAGGTCATAAAAACCCGGAACGATCCTGAGACCGCCATAATCTTCATCAACATCTTTTGTCCCATATGGATAAACAGCCTTGATCTTGTTTCCTTCGATCTCGACCTGCGCCGGGATCAAAGAAGACGCGATATAGACTCTTTTACTTTGAATGATCATTTCTACTCATCTCCTTACCTTTAATGATAGCACAAGAAAAACGTGTATAATGGAATTGGTAAGAGGTAATCAATATATGCCAAAAAGAAGGATCATTAAAGCCAGTGACCTGTCCGGATTATTCATTTACCGCGATCCGAAACGGGGAACGATATTTTATGACATTTTCTCAAGAAAGGGATATATCCTGACGTCTTCAGACGTCAACACATACACGTTATACACGGCGATGTTCCCGCTGTGTATCGTCATCGCTTTACTTTGCGTGCAGCTGTTCCATCTTGACTATCTTGCGGCAGGGCTGATCTTCTTAGCTTTGTATATCATTGCAGCAGCCTACTTCCGCTTCACTTTCTTCTACAAACTGCCGGTCGCCGAACGCTGGAAACCGGTCAAGAAGGAAAACATCTTCGTCTATATGGCAAGAGGCTACAGCAAACAAAGACTCATCGTACTGATCGGACTGCTGCTTGCATTAAGCATCCTGATGCCGTTATATGCCAACATCGAACACTACGAAGGGGCCAACCTCTATGGTGCCTATCTGATCGCAGCTGCCACGCTTGTCGGCATGATCATCACGATCATCTCACTGGTCTTAAAGATCAGAAACAATTACTAATACTTAAGCAAACAGCCATGCATTCTGTGCATGGCTGTTTTTTTCTTGTGCGTTTTGTATTTTTTTATTCTTCCTTCAGAGAGCCTAAGGCAACGATCTCGCCGGACTTGCGGTCAAACAGGATCGCGTTATTGCCCTTGAAGCCGACTTTGACTTTGTCACCCAGTTTATAGACGACACCGCCAAACATGACA
Source organism: Solobacterium sp. UBA3303 (assembly GCA_002362065.1). Classification (GTDB taxonomy): domain Bacteria; phylum Bacillota_I; class Bacilli_A; order Erysipelotrichales; family Erysipelotrichaceae; genus Colivicinus. The sequence goes on along the minus strand of DESX01000055.1, from coordinate 6,948 downwards.
CCGGTCAAAAGGTAATTGCCGATCGCCGCACGGATGGTCGTTTCCATACCGGTCGGCATGGAGGAATAGACTTCAGCTTCAAAGCGTGCCTTATCGGAGATCTCAACGAATTCCGGACGGATACCGATCACGTAGTCATCATCGGTGTATTCGACTTCATCATCGTAGTCTTCCGGTTCATTGATCCTGGCGACATGATACTTGAAGTTCGTCTCCTTGTTGGAGCGTTCGACATAGCCTTTCTTGGAAGCCTTGGCACTTAACTCCTCAGCCTTTTCCTTGACTCTGGCCTTATAATCTTCACGCCACTTATTGATATCGAGCGGTTCATTCGGAATAAAGCGCAGTTTCTTTCCGTCAAAGACTTCCATCTCAAAATCACCATTGACCTGTTTGCCATGAGCATCGATGAAGTTGATGGCCGGATTGCCGACGAAGTCCGCAACAAAGAGGTTGTTCGGTTTGTTGTAGACATCGAGCGGTGCATCATACTGCTGCAGATCGCCATTGTCGATCAGACAGATCTTGGTTGCCAGAGTCATGGCTTCCATCTGGTCATGGGTGACATAAACGAATGTTGAACCCGTATCCAGATGCAGACGCTGCAGTTCCGAACGCATCTCCAGACGCAGTTTCGCATCCAGATTACTTAAAGGCTCATCCATGAACAGAACGGTCGGTTCCGGTGCCAGAGTCCTTGCGATCGCAACACGCTGCTGCTGACCACCGGAAAGTTCTGCCGGATAGCGTTCCATGAACATGCCGATGTTGGCGATACGTGCAACTCTTCTCACGGACAGATCCATTTCTTCCTTGGTCAGCTTACGCACTTCCTTGACCACTTCGCCGTTTTTGACAGCCGTGAAGTTTTCATCCAGGGTATAGCCTTTAGCTGAGGCATCAGCCTTTGCCTTTTCAATGACCTTGTTAAGTTCATCGATGTGTTTCTTTGCTTCACTTTCGGCATCAGCCGCCTTATGCAGGTTGTATCCCAGCAGTTTCTTGGCTGAGTATTGCGAGATCTCATAGGTATCGATCAGCTTGACGATGGCTTTCTTTTCATCAAGCTTGCCCTTCTTGTCATAGCAGTCGTTGACGATCCTTGCGACATCATTTGGTCTTTGTAAAGCTTTCAGCAACTGTTTTGACGTCCTTGCATCAAAATCAATGACCGGCAAAGCTTCCTTGACATTGGTCAGACCGAAACAGATGTTGTCATAGACCGTCATGTTTGGCCACAGGGCGTAGTTCTGGAAAAGGAAGCCGACCTTACGCTTGTTGGCCGGGATGTTGATGCCCTCTTCCGAATCAAAGACGACACGATCGCCGATCGTGATCTTTCCGGAAGTCGGGGTCTCGAGACCGGCGATCATCCTTAAAGTCGTCGTCTTGCCGCATCCCGAAGGACCCAGCAGCGTGACGAATGCGTTATCTTCAATGACCAGATTCAGATCTTCTACGGCGTAGAATCTGTCATATCGTTTCGTAACATGTTCCAATACGATTTTTGGCATTGTATTATCCTCCAATTCCTTCATCCAGGCTTGCGCCGGTGATCTTGTTTACTGCATAGTTTGAGATCAGGATCGTAACGATCAGGATCAGGTTGATACCACTTGAGAAGGCGTATAAGCCCATCTCATCGAAGTAGTCGAGCGTCGTTGATAAGATAAAGCCCTGCACACATAACAACATGAACAGAGAAAGTTCCCTCAGACATGTCATGAACGGAAGCAGGAAGCCCGATACGATCGAAGACTTCTGAATCGGAATGATGATCCTGGTCATGCGTTTGATCCATGGAACATCCTGTATGATCGCTGATTCTTCGATCTCATTGGACAATTGCAGCATCGAGTTCAATGAGCTTCTTGAGGCAAACGGGATGTACTTGACGGTACCGACGATGATCAAAGCGGTATAGGTGTTGAACAGATTCACCTTCCCTGAAGAGAAGAGGATGAAGTAAGCTGCACCGACAGCGACCGAAGGCATCAGGTATGGCAAGAAGGCCATCGAGTTGACATAGCTTGCCAGCCTGCCGCGTCTGTCCTTGGAGACCGCATAACCGATCAAAGTACCGATGACACCGGCTGTCAGACAGCAGATGATCGAAACAAGGATGGTTCCCCTGAAGGCATTCCAGATCGTCTTGTTGTGAAGGATACCCATCTGTCCATACATACCGTTTTCCGTGACGTTTTCATTGGTCACCCACCACTTGGTGGTCAGGTTGTTCGTATTGCCGGTATATAAGAAGGAGTAATCACCCGGATTTGGCAGGAAGGTCTCAAAGGCAAAGGAGATGATCGGATAGATCGATGTGAAGAAGGTTATGATCACAAAGACCGCCGCGATCACATATTTGCCGCTTCGTCCAAGATCGACTTTCGAAACGTGGCCGGACTTGCCGGTGACGGTCGTATAGGATTTTCTTGAATGTAAGGACCGCTGGTTGAGGTACATGATCGCCACACCAAATAACATCATGATGATGGCGATGATCGAAGCCTCACCGGTATACTTGTCATTCATTGAGACATACTTGGTCGCAAGAGTCGTCAGACCTAAGTAGTGCGGCACCGGATAGGAGCCGATCGTTGAACCCGCAACCAGTAAGATCGTTGACAGGATCGCCGGCTTGACCATCGGGATCGTGACTCTCGTGAAGATCTTCCAGCGTGGGGTATCGAGGATCGTTGCCGCCTCTTCGAGGTTGGCATCCATATTCTTGAAGATACCGCCAATCAGGATGTAGGCAAATGGTGCATAATGCATGCCTAAAACGATGATACAAGGGAAGAGTCCGACACACCACCAGGCCGGCATCTGTACGTTGAACAAGGATGCCAGAAGGCCATTGGATGTACCGGTCACCGCATTGGAGTTGAACAGGTTCTGCCATACAACAGCTAAGGTCCACTGTGGCATGATGTATGGGAAGATGAAGATCGAACTCAGATACTTCTTGAAGGCCATATTGGTCCTTGTGATCAGATAGGCAAAGATACCGCCGAATAAGATCGCAAAGGTACACGAGCCGATCGCCAGCCACGTCGTATTGATCAAAGGCGTCCAGAGATTGGTCTTGGCCAGCCTTGAAGTAAACAGGTCGGTGTAGTTGGCTAAAGTGAATCCACTTGCCTTGCCCGACAGATACTGGTCGATCGTACCCGGATGGATCGTGAAGGTATCGCGGATGATCGCAACGATCGGTGCGATCGTCGTAAAGGTCACCAGGATTCCTGTCAGGATCAATATGACATTCTGCGGTTTACTGAGATAAGTCTTTATGCTGTTAAGTCGGATTTTCATTGATTTTGACATAAATTACCTCTCTTATAGAAAGTGCCTTCGCAGATAAACTACAAAGGCACTACGATATGATTGATGATAAACCGGATTGAGATGATCTTTATTCCGGTGTGTACTTATCGAGCATTTCGATCCATGAGCCGACAGTGAAGGCTACGGATGCGCAGTACTTCGGATCTTCGACGACGAGCTTGCCATCGTTTGTCCACCAGTCATAGCCCTTATCCATTGTGGTCTCACATGCGACCTTTGCGGATAAACCTTGTGAGTGATGGAACTTCTCTTCTGTTTCCTTCGCAACGATCGGGTTGGAAGAATAACCGCCTAAGTCTTTGCCCCATGCAGAGAAGCCATCAACGGTCTCTGTCATGTAAGCGATAAATGCGCAAGCCGTCCAAGGAAGCGGTGAGTTGTCTGTTACAAACAGGTAGTGGCAATATGCGTAACCGCCGATGCCTTCATAACCCGGCTGGTAAGCAGCAACTTTGATGTTGTTGACGGAAACAGTATCGGTCTCTTCAACGGAACGAACCTTGGAGTAGACCAGCAGACCGAATTTATCGACAGCGGATGCATCGACTAAGGTGTTGCAGATCGGGCCGTCATCGGTAACTGCGTTGTAGCTGTTGACCCAGAGCTTGATCCATGCCAGAGCATACTTGCCGTTTTCGCCCAAGCCTAATTCCGTTGCGTCTTTTGCCATTGCATCGACAGTCGGCTGGAAGTAAGCCTGTTCTTCGGCAGAGAGCTTGTCATAAGCATCTTTCAGATATGTTGCATATTCATCCTTCGTCAGCATGTATAAGAAGTTCTTGCCGACGATCTCGGAATCGATATCCATAAACAGACCATGTTCACCTTCGGCAACGAAGTCCCAGCAGTTGTCATAGGTCTTGTCCGGGTTGACACAGTTGTATTCAAAGATCTTGTTGAGGGTCTGCAATGGCAGATATCCTTCATAAGCTTCCGGAGTCGTGCCGTTTGCTTCTGCCCACTCTTTCGGGATAAAGGTATCAAGAACGCCAGTCTGGACCATCTTGGATTCGATCTGGTTGCCATCCTGGATGAGAGTCATCGCAAATGTACCGACATCTTTGAGTCCGTCTGCAGTCAGCTGATCGAAGATCTTGTTGTTCTTCGGCTGCTGCCATTCGAAGTCGAGCTTGTAGCTGGAATCGATGCTCTGCAGGTATTCAATGAACAAAGGAAGAGCGCTCTTGCCTCTTGAGGAGTTGCCGACGCCATAGAACGTCTTGCCGTTGGACTCTTCAATTGCCTTTTTCGCGAGTTCTTCAAGGGTCATCGTTTCTGCTTCCGCAATGATCTTCTGAACTTCGGACAGGTTGTCAGTGTTCTCAGCCGGTGCAGGAGTGCTTCCGCCGCCGCCATTGGAACAGCCGACAAAAGTCGTTAATGCCAAAACAATGCTCAGCATTACCATAAGAAATTTTTTCATTCAATTATCCTTCTTTCTATCAATAGCTATGCTATTGCAAGTACTTACATTTTATCATTTTTCGGGTACCGTGTTAAGGCACCCGTCGGGCCGTTTTCACACAAAAAACACAAAATCAGCCCTTAAATAAAGGCTTTCTGCCACTTTACACTTTTTTACAAATTTTTAAAAAGAAGGCCGTTTCAGCCTTCTTTTTACTTAAAATTGATATCGGCGCTCTTCAAAGCCTTGTCTAAGACCTTCATCGTCAGCAGGGTCATCTCATTGAATTTCCTTGCCGTATCGAGATCTTTTTCATTGAAGAGCTTCTTGAACATCACATACTCATCGTAGTGCGGGATATCCGGGTGTTTGTTCAATGCGTATTCCTTTTCTTTCCCCGCATTGTCGATCAGCTTCACTTTCTTCAATACGCTTGATGCATCATCGCTGCGGATATAGCCCTTGTCTCCCTGTATGCAGACAAGCAAAGGAGCCTTGCAATCCTTGGCACAGACCGCATTGACCTTGAATTTGCCGTAATCAAGCACCAGAACACCGGATGTATCGATGCCCTTTTCCTTATTGGCGTAGTAATGGACATCTTTCGGTGCACCAAATAAGCCCAGAGTGAAATTGATGTTGTAGATGCCAAGGTCCATCAATGCGCCGCCGGCCATCTTTACATCCAGGGCCGGCAAAACGATGCCTTTTTTGAACTTGTCATAGCGGGAAGAGTATTGTGAGAAGTTGATGTCGACCATCTTGATCTCACCGATCTCTTCTTTTAATTCCGCGATCTTTTTGTAGTTAGGCATATGCAGCATCGTCACGGCATCAAAGATGATCAGATCCTTTGCCTTTGCCAGATCGATGAGCTTCTTGGCCTGTTGGTAATTTGCGCAGAACGGCTTTTCCATGATGACGTGCTTTCCATGTTCCAGCGCCTTTTTGCCAAACTCATAATGCAGTGAATTCGGCAAAGCCACATAGATCACATCGATCTGAGGATCGCAGAGCACCTTTTCAAAATCGCTCGTCGCATATTTGATGCCATATTTTTCCTTCAAAGCTTCCGCCTTTTCCAGAGAACGGTTGGCGATGCCAATGTGCTTATAGCCTTTGACGAGTTTTGTCGTCTCCAGGAAAAACGGTACGATGCCTCCGGCACCGATGATACCAGTATTGATCATGTTTTGCCTCCTAATACTTCAGTTTTGCGTAATGCAGTGCTTCATCAAGAACGCTCTGCTCGATCAGAGTTTCTTCATTGTGTTTTTGTACGCTTTCCAGGTCCATCTTCTCATAAAGTTTCTTGAACGCCTTCAGTTCGAAGGACCAGGAAGCGAATTCACCCTGTTCCTTTTCCTCAAAATGCATGACTTTCCCGTCATTGAGCTTCAGATCGAGGTCGGACATGCGGCTCGTCGTGGTATTCAGGCGAAGATAGCCTTTATCTCCCTGTATCAGGCCATAGGATGAAGTCTTGCAATCCTTGGCAGCGATGCAGGTCGCCTTGAAGGATCCATAGTCCATGACCAGGACACCGGATGTATCGACGCCTTTTTCCTTGTTGGCGTGATACTCCACCTTTTCCGGTTTGCCAAATAAGGAAATGATGAAGCGGATATTGTAGACACCCAGGTCCAGCAGGGCACCACCGGCCATCTTCTTGTCAAAGGCTGGCAGGATCTCGCCGTTCTTGAAGCGGTCATAGCGTCTTGAATATTGCGAGAAGTTGCACACAGCCAGCTTGATCGTTCCAAGCTTCGGGATCTGTTTCTTCACCTTTTCAAGATTTGGCGAATAGGCACTTGGTATGGCTTCAAACAGGATCAGACCCTTTTCCTTTGCCAGATCGATGAGTTTCTTTGCTTCGTCATAATAGACCGTGAACGGTTTTTCCAGGATCACGTGCTTGCCATGTTCCAGTGCCTTTAAGGCATATTCGTAGTGCAGCTTGTTTGGAAGTGCCACGTAGATGGCGTCGATCGTTTCATCGCTCAGGATCTTTTCCAGGTCTGTTGTGAGATAGTCAACTTCATCCTTGTACTGCAGCAGTTTTTCCTCATGTCTGCCCCAGATGGCCCTTAAATGATAACCCTTGACCAGCTTTGAAACATTGATAAAGACAGGTACGATGAAACCTGAACCGATGATACCGATATTGATCTTTTTCATAAGTAAATTTTCTCTTT
>DESX01000063.1 GCA_002362065.1 Solobacterium sp. UBA3303 | reverse complement strand
TTTGTATGGTCGAAGTCTGTAACCCAGTTATATTGCAGATCTGTCCCAGGGACAGTCCGCCCGTGATCTCGATCATCGGCCGCAGTACGGAAAAGGCATCTTCCTTATCCCCGTATTCAATATTGGTACCAGGTATGATCTTGACTGACATATTTTCTCCTTTGATCAATTGTGATTTGAACTTGCCGCGCCGGAACTTGCAGCAGCTGATCTGTCTTTGTCAAACTGGTTGATCGCGATCACCAATAAGACCAGCAGTTCTTCATTTTCTTCATCGTAAATATCGACATAGTAGTGCGGTGTCAGATGAAAGAGTTCCTGATCGACGCGTGCGAGCAATACTCCATCTTCATCGCAGATCTCGTAATGCAGGGAGAAGAAATCTCCTCTGACCGTAAAACCAAGTCCTTCCACATAAAGTTCCGGCTTGAAGAAGGAAAATTCCTGATTCAAAGAACCGACTTCTTCATCCTTGTAGACCAGATCGTATCTTCTTAAGAAGAACTGAAACTGTTTCTGTACATGTCCGATCTTTTCATTGTATTTATACAGATCGATCTGCGGAAGGAACAAGGTCTGATTCTCATAGGAATAGACGATCTCTTCGTTTTCATCAAAGAGCTGTCCGTTCGCATATAAGAAGTGAAGATTCTCCTTGAAGTAAAACCGCTTCATATTACATTACCAGTAATAACGCCTGTATCCTCTTCTTGGCCTGAACAGCCAGCTGATCAGAAGAAACGGGCTAAGAAACATTGCGATCCTTACAGCTAATCCGATGATCGCAAACAGGAAATTGAATCCAAGGGAAACAAGTCCCAGAAATGCAAGAAATGTAAACATATTTTTAAACCTCCATAAAATTTACCGGCAGCATTTTTTCTGACGATATCAGCGGGCTGCCAAAGATTCGCTGATATTCCATACTTTGATTTGGATCCATAACAGCACACCTCCTTTATGGTAATTTGATTATATCAGAGGTTCATATGACTGTCAACATATTGTAATCCATTTTTTTATCATTTATTTTTTGCATTGACTGGTTTACAAATCTTTCACCTTTTCTTTGTATGATCTATTCAAAGATATATCCCTATCAAAAATAAGATAAGGAAGGGATCATACAATATGAAACCCGAATAGATCCAGGCTGCGTTAGAAGAGATCAACAAGGAAACTTTAAACAAAGTCCTTTCTGACGCTGATCTCGATGCCGTTAGCGGCGCTGATGCAGTATCCTGGCTGCTGGATTCTATGCATTTTGCCGTATGCGACAACTGCAAGAAGGCATATTTCGTCAATCCTGAGACCTGCCCGCATTGCGGAAAACCGACTGTCAGCAGGAAAAACGGTGACATTCCAGATGAATATGATCTGGAAAACGGCGTCTTCTAAAAAACGCATCATTGTTTCAGGCATGAAAAAACTCTGAACGATCAGAGTTTTTGTGTGCTTTGTGATCACAGAGCTTCGATCCCCTCGCAAAGCTCCTCATAGACTTTTTCAAAGTTATCTGTATACCAGGGATCCTCGATATCGTATGGACACAGTTTCCTGATCTTGTGCTTTGGATCAGGCATGATCCTGAGGATATTGCGCATATTGTAGTCATCCATCACATAGATCTCATCAAAGCGATCATAATCGTTTTTCTCGATCCTTCTTGCCCTGTGTCTGCCGTAAGGTATCTTATGTCTGTCCAGACATCTTTTGGCAGGCGGATACATGTCATTTCCCTCTTCTTCATAGGAAACAGCTGCCGACTCGCAATAATACTCCGGTCTCATATGTCTGCATATGAATTCTGCCATAGCACTGCGGCAGATATTGCCATGACAGACAAATAAAATCTTGATCATTTCCAACTATCTCTTTTCTAATTCAAACACATATTTAAGTGCCGTTAAATGACGTTCAGGGTTTATCACTTTTGTCAGCATTTCATTCAGCCTTATTATCTGGAAACCACCCCATATTGAATCGCACTTCCTTGCGCTGCATATCCGTATTTGTATAGCAGCAGCTGTCGAATCCGATCAGGGTAAATCCCTGAGAAAGATAAAAATCAACAGCATTTACATTGGATGACTGTGTCTCCAGCATCAGTACACGATATCCTTGTTCCAGGGTCATTTTCTTTGCAAGATCGATCAGTTTCTTTCCATATCCTTTTCTTCTTATCTTTTCATCTGTGAAAAGTTCTGTGATCAAAAGCCTGTTGGACCATTCTTCCGGGTTGACTTCTATAGCCGCCAGCAGTTTTCCATCTTCAACAATGCCGAAAGCTTCAGCTTTTTCCCACCAGTCCTCGTAGAGTCTGTCGGGGTAATCTCCATCTTCCGGAACATGCGTAAATGGCATATCAAACTTTTTCTTTTGTACAGGGATGCTGAAACCATCTTCCGTCCTCTCTATCGAAATATCATAGTAGTATTCCGACGTATAAGAAACAGGGAGATGCTCTCCTTTCCATTCCTGTTTATCTAGTTTCTCAATGTTTAACATTATTTACCTCTAAAACCTTTCCTGAAGCATTTTGGTCTGTCACACAGACTATACGATTTAAGCATCCCGCACGATCTCATAGCGCAGTCTCAGATACGATCCTTCCAGCGCCTTGCATTCAAGAAGCTTCAAAGCACTTAAACCGGACAGTTCATCAACAGAAGTCAAAGATGTTCCGCCGATCAATGACGGTGTTTCTTTTCCACCCACCAGAAGCGGCACAACGACGATGTCGATTTGATCGATCAGGCCTTGCTTCAGCAGCAGAGAATTCATGGTCCCGCCGGATTGTATCGTCAGTCTCTCACATCCATATCCTTCCTTCAATATCCTGAACGCCTCCGAAAGATCCGTTTCATTCTGAAACAGGATATGCAGATTATCTTCCTTTACACGAAAGGCCGGATGTTCCCTGTTTGAGGTGATCAGGACAAAGTCCTTTGATCGTTTGCACATATAATAGACGCCCTGTTCATTAAGATGATGATTATCAGCGATCACAAAGCTGACCGGTGTTTTTTCCGGCATCTTCTTTTCATTGACGCCGGTCTTTTTCATCACTCTTCCGGTATTGAAAGACCAGAGATCGGTCGTCTGTTCGATCTCGTAGTATTGATGAAGGCCTTGTTTCACACCGTCGATCAAAGGAAGGTCCCTGTCAAAATCCAGTTCATCGCCAAAACCGGTCGAGATCTTTCCATCGACCGACATCAGCATGAATAATGTCGTAAAGGGTCTGTTCATATTTCCGTTGCCTTTCTAAGCAGAACATATAAGACCATCCTGCATTTTTTGAAACAGAAAGCGCAGATATCATTTCGCATCCTACTTGAATAATTTTCAATTTGATTATAACACAGGATACAAATAAGGTCATGTCCATTAAAAGAAACGTATAATAAAGGTATGAACACATACCGATCATATTATCCAAGACCCTTATTAAAAAGAGATTCTTTCTTTTCCCTTTGCGGCAAATGGAAACTCAATGGTTCTGATATCGAAGTCCCTTTCCCGCCGGAATCCGACCTTTCCGGATACAAAGGTCCACTAAAGAAACTGAATTATGAAAAAACATTTTCCCTGCCTGAAGGCTTCGTCAAAGAAAATGAAAAAGTCATCCTGCACTTCGGCGCAGTCGACCAGTTCTGCGACGTCTGTCTCAACGATCAGTTTCTGTTCCATCACGAAGGTGGCTATCTGCCCTTTTCCGTCGATATCACAAAGTATTTAAAGGAAGAAAACTCTCTGAAAGTCAAAGCAACCGATGAACTTGATCTGTTCTTCCCTTATGGCAAACAGTCCGCAAAACCTTCCGGCATGTGGTATACACCGGTATCCGGCATCTGGCAAAGCGTATGGATCGAAAGCTATGACCAGAATGGCATCGATGATCTCAGGATCGAAACAAGCGATCAGGAACTGAAACTTCTAATCGATTCAAAAAGCACATCCTTTAAAGTCAGCTTTGCAGGTTTTGAAAAGACATTTGATGAACATGAGATCACGATCAAAGTTGAAGATCCACATCTCTGGAGTACAGAGGATCCCTATCTCTATGATCTCAAGATCGAAACGGAAAACGACACCGTCACATCCTACTTTGCCCTTCGCAAGATCGAAGTCAGACAGATCGGTGACCATAAACGTCTGTTTCTGAACGGCGAACCTATATTCCTGCAGGGACTGCTTGATCAGGGTTATTTCAAAGACGGCATCTTTTTGCCGGAAGATGTGACTGCCTACGAAAAAGATGTTGTCTCTATCAAGGAACTTGGATACAACTTCCTTCGCAAACACATCAAGGTCGAAATGGAAGCCTTCTATTATGATTGTGACAAGCATGGCATCTTAGTCATGCAGGATATGGTCAACAGCGGCCCGTATCGCTTTTTCAGGGATACGGTGCTTCCAACTATCGGACTGACTAAGATCAAATGCCCTATCGAACATCAGAAGCGCTACGATTTCTTCCTGAAACACGCAAAAGAAACGATCGAACATCTCAAATCTCATCCATGCATCATCGGCTATACGATCTACAACGAGGGCTGGGGCCAGCAGGCGGCTTCCAGGACCTATGACGAGCTCAAAAAGCTCGATCCGGAAAGGCTTTTTGATTCAACGTCCGGCTGGTTCTTCGACGATCATTCCGACTTCGATTCCTATCACATCTATTTTCGCAACAAAGTGCTCAAAGGCAAAGACAGACTGCTCTTTCTTTCCGAATGCGGCGGTTTCATCCGACAGATGGAAGAGAATCCGAAGAAAGCCTGGGGCTATGGAAAAGCCGACAGTGAGGAAGCACTTAGCGATATGATCCTTGAGATGCATGAAAAGATGATCATCCCGTCGATCGAAAACGGTCTTGTCGGTTATGTCTTTACCCAGATCTCTGATGTCGAAGGTGAAGTCAACGGCTTATTCACATACGACCGGACACAATGCAAAGTCAATAAAGAAAAGATCCGCAAAGCCAATCAAAGGCTTGCGGACCTCTACAGAAACAAATGCAGCGGAGCTTCTTAGGAAGCTCTTTTTAATCAATCAGTCAAAGAACAGGCAGATTCGCAATCCGATACTTCATTGACCGTATCCGAACTTAAGACATTGACATCGATGTAGGAATTCACCCAGGAAGAGAATCCTTCGAGGGTCTCATAATATTTGACGTCATCGTCACTTTGCGGATCAAGGAAGGCTTTGACTTCCCCGTTTTCATAAATGAAGAACGACGGTGTATAGGAGACGCGGTCCGAGACCGAATTGGACTCCTTGAAGATCTTGCTGAGATCGACTGCATAGATCTCAAGATCGTTGTTCTGCTTGAATTCCTTGACGATCGGCTTGAACGACATGCAGCTTGAACAGCCCGGCAGATAGACATAAAGCAGGAAACTTCTTCCTTCATCTTCCAGTGCTTTCAATTGTGCGGCATCCTCGATCTCGATAAAGACTGATTCAGCCGGCTGATCACCCTCTTCGCCTTTTTGATCATCCTGTTCATGAAGCGGTGTCAGAGAAGAGAATACGATCGGATGGTATGGCACGTTGGAAAAATCGTAGTAACGCTCACCCTCATCTTCATAGAAGGTATCGACTTTATTCTCGCCGTTATAATACCAGTATCCGCCGATATCATAGATCTTATCTGCGTCATAGCCCTGCGAGACCAGAAGCTCTTTCGTCATACCGGCATAACCGCCGCCGCCGCACATCAGGAAGATGTATTTATCTTCCGGGAAGATCGAATGAAGGATATGTTCCGATTCCTTGTAATTAGGCGAATACTCACCGTTTTCATCTTTCGTGAACAGTGTTTCCCCTGCATAGGATTCGCCAACCTCTTCCGGCAGGCCTGTCACATTGCACAAGTATGGATAGGAAACGACTTCAAAGCCCTTAATGTAGCCGGAAAGATAGGAATCACCGCCGATGGCTTCATAATCCGCCTCATCCACAAACATCCGCATATCGAAATAAGCGGTATCGCTTCGGCCAAGATACTTGTCGATCGTCGCTTCGTTGATGTTTTTGTCGATGCCTAACTGCCCTCGCATACCTTCTTCAAGTTCCGGAAGCGGCAAAGCTTCTTTCTTCTTCGCAGAACAGGATATCAGAATCAATCCCAGGCAGATCGACATCAGGATCTTCATTACGTATTTCATATTTATCATTTTAATCCAAATCATAGAAAAAGGCAGTTTTTACTGCCCTTCAGACATCCATTTTTCGATCTCATCCGGATCTTTGAGGATCTCTTTTGACAAGACCTCGCAGCCCGTACCGGTGATCAGCAGGTCATCTTCGATACGGATACCAATGCCTTCATCCGCGATGTACAAGCCCGGTTCGTTGGTGATGACGTTTCCTGCCTGTAAGACTGCACCCATGCCGCCATCCACATCGTGGGTATCAAGACCCAGATGATGAGAAACGGAATGGAAGTAGTATTCACTGACATCTTCATTGAGACCGTGCTTTGGCAGTTCCGTCTTATAGTAATCAACGACCATCTGGTTGAGGTCACGCATCCGGACACCGACTCTGGCATTGTCTTCGACGATCTTTTGCGCATTCAAGACGATCTGATAGATCTCTTTTTGTCTTTCCGTGAACTTGCCGTTGACCGGGAAGGTCCTGGAAATATCTGCGCAATAGTGATTGTACGTCGCACCAAGGTCACATAAGAAGAGTTCGCCATCCTTCATGACCTGGTCGTTGTCGGAATAGTGCAGGATCGTTGAACGCTCACCGCTGGATGCGATCGTCTTGAAGGCGGTCTCGCGGCAAAGGGATTGTGCTAAGACGAAGTTGAAGACGCCTTCCATCGTCATCTCATTGAGTTCCGGTCTTGAAGTCTTCATCATCTGACGGATACCGAGATTCGTCGTATGGATCGCCTTGCGCATGCAGGAGATCTCATATTCATCCTTGACTAAGCGCATTGCCGTAAGCACCGGATAGATATCCTTGATCTGCAGATACGGGTAGTTGTCTCTTAACTTCTTCGCGTAACGAAGGGCTGGCGTTTCTTCCTGATCGAGCGTATAGTGCCACATATCGAAGCAGAAACGGAAACCGTTGTCCTTGCGCATACGGTTCATGATCATCGAAACGCTGTCGTCAAGCTCATCGCTGTTTCTGACATCCCGGACTTCCGAGATCTCGCTGGCCTCCTGCCTGGACATACGGCCGCCGACCCATCTGGCAAGCGTTTCATCGTATGGAAGGATGAACAGTGTCTCACGGATCATGCCGTCGATATTGTACATCAGCAAGGCCATATCTTCCCTGTCAAGACCGGTCAGGTAATAGAAATTGCGGTTGACGGAAAAGCTGTAAGCTTCATCTTCGGAGCGCATCGGCGCTTTGCCCGAAAAAAGCAGGATCGCTGCGTTGTTCTGTAATGCCTTTAAGATCTTCTGGCGACGATTAGAATATAGATTCATCTTCTTTTTCTCTCTTTCTGTAAGAAACATTCACGATCCGGTCGTTTTTGATGCATTCATCGACCAGGGTCTGATAATCAAATAAAGTCTCATAATGGAGACATCTGTCTTCTTTTGGTTTGGTGACCGGATTCTTCGGATCGAAGATCGTGCAGCAGTCTTCAAACGGAAGGATGCTGGTCTCATAGGTATCGATCTTTTTTGCCACATCGATGATCTCAAGCTTGTCCATCATGCACAAAGGTCTCAGGATCAAAGTATCGGCGACCTTTCCGATGACGGTGATCGATTCCGGTGTCTGTGAGGCAACCTGACCGATGGATTCGCCATTGGTGATGACTTTGATCTTTCGATCCTTGCAGATCTGATCGGCGATGCGATACATCATCCTGCGCATGATGGTGATGCAATATGGCTCATCCACATGTTTGTAGATCGCAAGCTGCAGATCGGTGAACGGAATGATGTGCACATTGATCTCTTCCTGGCAGACCGACAGTTTGGAAGCCAGGGTCAATACCTTTTCAAGGGCCTGTTTGGATGTATAAGGTTCCGATGCGAAGTGGATGCATTCGATGCGAAGTCCCCTTTTCATCGTCATATAGGCTGCAACTGGCGAATCGATGCCGCCTGACATCATGACCATCGCCATGCCGTTGATCCCGGTCGGATAACCGCCGCCACCTCTGACTTTTTCATCCATGACATAGATGAAGTCCTTATCGACAGAGACATAGATCATCAGATCCGGCTCATGGACATCGACCAAAAGCGAAGTGTTGTGAAGGATGTTTCCGGCCAGTGCTCTGTTGATCTCATCGGAACGCATCGGGAAAGACTTGTCATGACGCTTGGTGGCGATCTTGAAGGTCTTTGCCTCATGGCCTTCAGCTAAGGAGAGTGTGACTTTCTTTAATTCATCGATATCCTTGCCGACACGGATCGCACCGGAAAAATAGCTGTAGCCAAAGACATCCTTGAGCTCTTCGCGGATGGCCTTGTAATCTTCGCCATTGAGTTTGATGAACAGACCGTCATGGAGCGTGTTATACGTCAAAGCACTGTGGTCTTTGAGTCTTTTCTTGATATTGGAGGTCAGCTGTCTCGTGAAATCCTTGCGGTTTTTTCCCTTGGTGGAAAGTTCGCCATATCTCACAACGACGTGGTCATAATTGATCTCATGCATATTTGTCTAAAATCTCCTTCAGATTGGCTAAGAAATAATCCGCCTCTTCCAGTGTATTGGTGTAATCGAACGAAATGCGGATCGCGTGGTCTTCATCAAAGCCCAGCACATTCAAAGTCCTGTTGTTCTCATTCTTCTTGGAACCGCAGGTCGACTTTGAAGATACCATTATACCCTTATCATTGAGGGCATTCAACAATACTTCCGATGGGATCGGCGTAGAAATGTTCATCAGGGTATCAAGTCCTCTGGCATAATTGACCGTCGCGATCTTTTCAAGTCCTGCCAGCAGATGATCGTGCAGCTTTTTGTTCTGCTCGTGATATTTCTCTTTGTTTTCCATAGCGATGCGAAGTGTCTTGGCCAGTACGATATTGACTAAAGCATTGGAGGTACCGCCGCGGATCGAGAATTCCTGCTGACCGCCGGAGATGATCGGAAGCAGTTCCACGAACTGTTTTCTGACCAGTACACCAGACCCTTTTAAGCCGTGGATCTTGTGGGCGGAAAAGCTTGCCAGATCGACATTCTTCAGATCGATGTCCACTTTTCCCAGTCCCTGGGTGATATCCGTATGGAAATAAGTGCCCGGATGTTTCTTGACGATCGAAGCGATCGCTTCCACGTCATTGACGGCACCGATCTCATTGTTCACCTGCATGACCGATACCAGAAGCGTATCATCTCTTAAAGCATCTTTGACTTTGTCCGCTGTGATGTGGCCGTCTTTATCCGGCACAAGATACGTGACATCATAGCCAAAATCTTCCTCGAGCTGTTTAAAGCTGTTGTGGACAGAGGAGTGTTCATAGATCGATGTGATCAGGTGTTTCCGTTGCGGATGTTTCAAAGCCAGGCCTTTGATCGCCAGCGAATTGGCTTCCGAAGCACCGGACGTAAAAATGATCTCGTCTTTCTTCACCCCCAGCATGGAGGCGATGAGGCCACGGGATCTTTCCTGCATATCATAAATAGCGACGCCATCATCGTAAAGGGCATCGCTATTACAGTAA
>DESX01000069.1 GCA_002362065.1 Solobacterium sp. UBA3303 | reverse complement strand
TGGGAAAGAGGCTGGTCCTTCATCAAGCGTGCAGGTACCGTCATCGTCTTATCTTCTGTTGTCATCTGGCTGCTCAACTCGCTGTCATTTGAAGGCGGCTTCCACTATCTTGGTGAAGATGGTGAAGGTGCGTCCATCCTTGAAAATATCGGTTCACTCTTTGCCTGGGTATTTGCGCCGCTGGGATTCGGCACATGGCAGGCGACCGTCGCAACCGTCCTTGGCCTTGTCGCAAAGGAAGATGTCGTCGGTACGATCGGTACTCTGATCTCCATGGAAGATCTGCCGGACTTAGTCGAAGGCGGCGAAGAGATCATGGGTGTCCTGGATGT
Organism: Solobacterium sp. UBA3303; assembly: GCA_002362065.1. GTDB lineage: Bacteria > Bacillota_I > Bacilli_A > Erysipelotrichales > Erysipelotrichaceae > Colivicinus. Next base: position 54,297 of record DESX01000069.1, on the reverse strand, counting down.
CTTCTTCAACGGCTCTGCTGTTGCGGCATTCTCCTTCATGGTATTCAACCTTCTTTGCGCACCATGCTTCGCAGCAATGGGTGCCATCAAGCGTGAAATGAACAACGCCAAGTGGACAGCCTTCGCGATCGGCTACATGTGTGTATTCGCTTATGCGACTTCATTATGCATCTACCAGATCGGATCTGCGCTCACCGGCAAAGTCAACCTCATCGGTCTGATCGCTGCAGTGGCCATCATCGCATTCGTCTGCTGCATGCTGTTCAAGCCTTATAAAGAATCTGAGACTCTCACACAGGAAGTCAAGATCAAATAGTTTTTCGAAAGGAGGAAAGGAATGCAGTTTCTGACAGACAATCTCGGGAACATCATCGTGATCACTCTGGTAGCAGCGCTCTTATATGTCTGCGCGGCAAGTCTGATCAGATCCAGACGTTCCGGACAGCCTTCCTGTGCCTGCGGCAAAAACTGCGCGACCTGTGCACTGCGATATGCCCACGGCATGACGGAAAAGAAAGCATAATTTCGACAAAAGAGCACAAAAAGTGCTCTTTTTATTTCGTATTTCGTGATACAAGGGAAAATATCGTTTCTTTCGGTACGAAATCAGATAAAAAGTGTTAAAATCAGAATAGGTACTTGAGCATATGTTAAAAAAATCACAGACATATCAATAACAATGAATTGTACCGTTCTTGAAGGTGGTGGAGAAGATGAAACTGACAGGAAATCAGATTATGTATTTATTGACGATCAAAAAGATCAGCACAACAAAGCACGTTATCAGGAGCGTTGATGTCGCTTCCCAGATGGATTATTCCCGTGCCAGCATTCATAAAATGTTGGGTACATTGAAGAAGCTGAATCTGATCGAACAGGAGTATTACTCTTCGATCAAACTGACCCCTCTGGGTTCAAGGGTAGCCAACGGCTATCTCAAAAAGTATGAAATCCTTGAAAAGACACTTGAACCGGTCGTCAAACTTCCTGAGGGATACCACCTGGGTGTCTGCAACCTTATTGAACTGATGTAGTTCAAAAAAAGTTTATCGTCATAAAAAAGATCTTGAACCGGATCAGCAAAAACATTTGCTGATCTTTTCCTTTTATGCGTGTTGCGATGATGAAAGCAGATGCCTTAAAATGAAGACAGATAAACAAAAATATAATGACAGCTTTAGGTCCGCTCAGACAGCCTGTATTTAAAAAAGCGGAGGATAAAAAATGGCAGAACGAGATTTTGATCTGAATGAAAAGACACTATCGATCGCAGAAGATATCGGTGCCCACATGCCCGGTGGCTTTTTAATATACAAGGCACAAGGGAACGAAGAACTTCTTTACGCCAATCAGGCGGTCTTTGATATCTTCGGCTGCAGAGATCTTGAAGAATTCAAGGAACTGACCGGTTTCACATTCAAAGGAATGCTGTATCCGGAAGATTATGAAGCGATAAGAAAATCGATCAATGAACAGATCCGGAACAATGAAGACGACATGGATTATGTGGTCTATCGGATCGTGCGCAAAGACGGTGCGATCCGCTGGGTCGACGACTATGGACACTTTGTAAATACGAAGACTTATGGCGGTGTCTATTACGTCTTCATTTCCGATATCACGGAAAAAAGGCAGCAGATGGATTCTGATCTCGCGATGCGAAATGCCGTCATCGAAGCACTCAGTGAAGCCTACCACACGGTGTGGCTGATCAATGACATCGATGAGGAGACCTTCTCCTTGTATCGCGGCGACATCAGAAATGAGACCGAACATAGCGCACCGATCATGGACGCCCTGGGACAACTGAAGTATTCACTAGCGAAAGAATACTACATCAAAACCACCGTCGCAAAATGCGATCAGGAAAGGCTGCAGAAGGAACTTTCCATCGATTCTCTGAAACGAAAACTGCTGGAAAGACCGCAGTACAACATCAACTATCTGCGGGTCATGAGTGATGGAAGTGAACGCTATTTCCGCATCGAATTTGCCAAACTCGATATGCCAGGCGGAAAGATGGGAGTGGTCTGTGGTTTCAAGGACGTCGACCGCGATGTCAGGGAAGGCCAGGCACTCAAGAAGGCACTCGCAGAAGGAAAGAAGGCGGAAGAAGAAAACCTCCGTCTGTCACAGCAGATCGAATCCGCTGCCAAGCTCGCTGACTTAATGGGATCTGTTGCATCCTTACTTTCAAATATGCCGGCGATGTCCTTTTCCAAGGACGCCGAGACCGGTGTCTACCTTGCCTGCAACCAGGCCTTTGCCGAATACGCACACAAGCAATCTCCGGAAGGTGTCATCGGTCTGACAGACCATGAGATCTTCGACAAGGCGACTGCCGATCACTTCGTGGAAGATGATCAGAAAGCCCTTCAGATGGATGAACCTTATATCTTCTTTGAAGATGTACCTGATGCCGTGGGTTTGCCACGCAGTCTGCAGACGACAAAGCTGAAATTCGTCGATGCCTCGGGAAGGCTCTGCACGCTTGGCATGTGCGTCGATGTCACGCAGATCTCCAAAGCCAAACTGATCGAAGCCGAAGCAAGAGTCAAGCAGCAGGAACTCGAACAGCGCATCTCATTGCAGGAGGAGCTTTTAAAAAAGGAAGAAGAACGGGCGGAACAGACCAGACTGATCACAGCGCTGGCTTCCGATTACCGCAGCGTTTACTATATCGATCTCGATAAGGATGAAGGCGTCTGCTACCAGGCCTATGAAGGATTATCCGATGCGATGAAGGCCGGCGATCATTTTTCCTATCGCAAAGCATTCACCGACTACGCGAAGAACTACATTTCGGAAAAAGACCGGAAAGGTTTTTTGAATTTCATCCGGCCGGACAAGGTCAGGGAAGGACTGAAAGAAAACCGCATCATCTCCTATCGCTATCTGATCAACCGCAACGGCAAGGAAAGCTATGAGATGATTCGCTTTGCCGGTGTCCGTCATCCGGAAGACAGGGATGACCATCAGGTACATGCGGTATCCGCCTGCTTCTCGGATATCGATGCAGAAACAAGAAAGGACCTCGATCAGGCCAGGGCAATGTCCGAGGCACTTGAGATCGCAAAACAAGCCAATGTCGCCAAGACGACTTTCCTTTCCAATATGTCCCATGAGATCCGTACGCCGATGAATGCGATCATCGGTCTCAACAACATCGCCTTAAATGATCCGGAGACCCCGGAGAAAACAAAGGAATATTTGAACAAGATCGGTACCTCGGCCAATCACCTGCTTTCGATCATCAACGACATCCTCGATATGTCAAGGATCGAATCGGGACGCATGGTCATCCGCAATGAGGAATTCTCCTTCTCCAAAGTACTCGAGCAGGTCAACACGATCATCTCCGGTCAGTGTCGGGAAAAGCAGATCGATTATGACTGCCGGATGATCGGAAACATCGAGGAACGTTACATCGGCGATCAGATGAAACTCAGACAGATCCTGATCAATATCCTGGGCAATGCCGTCAAATTCACGCCATCCAGAGGAAAGATCCTGTTTACGATCGAAGAACTGAATCGCTTTGAAGATAAGACGACGCTGCGCTTCGTGATGTCGGATACCGGTATCGGCATGTCAAAGGAATACCTGCCGCATATCTTTGAATCCTTCTCGCAGGAAGATACCTCATCCGCAAACCGCTATGGATCGACAGGACTGGGCATGCCGATCACCAAGAACATCGTCGAACTGATGAACGGTCACATTGAAGTGGAAAGTGAAAAAGGTGTCGGCTCGACCTTCACGGTGACGATCACATTTGACCGCGCGAAACAGAAAGAGGAAGATGCCCTTCAGGGCATCAAACAGATAAAAGATCTGCGCGTCCTGGTGATCGATGATGATCCGATTGCCCTGGAACACGCAAGGATCGTTTTGGGCAAGGCTGGTGTGAGCTGCGAGACAGCCTCCTGCGGGCAGGAAGGCATCAACAAAGTGAAGATGCATGAAGCCAGACGCAATTCCTATGACCTGATCCTGGTCGACTGGAAGATGCCTGAACTGGATGGCCTTGAAACGACAAAGCTGATCCGCGAAGTCATCGGCAGGCAGACAGCCATCATCATCTTAACTTCCTACAACTGGGAAGACATTGAAGATCAGGCAAGAACGGCCGGCGTCGACAGTTTTGTCTGCAAGCCTTTGTTCATCAATACGCTGATGGATGAATTCCGCATCGCCTACAAAAACAAGAACTCCGCAAAGCAGAAAGTCAAAGCAGATCTGAATGGCAGACGGATACTCCTGGCCGAAGATGTGAAGATCAACGCCGAGATCATGGAGATGGTCCTGTTAAGCAAAGACATGAGCGTTGAAACGGCGGAAAACGGAAAGATCGCCCTCGAGCTTTTCGAAAGCCATGAAGAAAACTACTATGATGCGATACTGATGGATATGCGCATGCCTGTCATGGATGGCCTTGAGGCAACAAGAAAGATCCGCGCATCCGATAAAGCCTATGGCTCAACGGTACCAATCATCGCCCTTACGGCAAACGCCTTTGACGAAGATGTACAGCGAAGCATGCAGGCCGGTCTCAACGCCCATTTAAGCAAGCCGATCGATGCGGCATTGCTTTATGAGACGCTCGAAAACCTGATCCGTTAAAGCTCAAAACAAGAAAGAAAAAAGCTTTTATAAGGCAATTTAAACCATACATATCCATATCCTTGAAACAGCGGTCCGTTGAGACCGCTTTCTTTCCGGTTTTTCAGCGTATGTACCATTCATCATCTGTAAAAGATGTCATAATAGTCCCGATGAGAAAAAAAGATATCGACATGCTGCAGGGAAATCTGTGGCTCAATATACTTCTGTTTGCGATACCGGTCATGCTGTCAGGCGTTTTGCAGCTTCTGTTCAACGCGATCGACATGATCGTGGTCGGCAAATTTTCCGGTTCCGTCTCGATGGCGGCGGTCTCTTCGACCGGTTCTCTGATCAACCTGGTGACCAATCTTTTCATCGGGATGTCAGTGGGAAGCAGCGTCTATATCGCAAGGAAGATCGGTCAGGGACAAAGCGATGAAGTAAGGGATGCCGTCCATACTTCGATTTTGATCTCCTTTATCTCGGGAACGGTGCTGATGATCATCGGCATCCTTTTGTCAAAGACCTTCCTGGAACTGATGGGATCGCCGGAGGATGTATTATCCTTATCTGCGCTTTATTTAAGAGTCTATTTTACCGGCATGCCGGCGACGATGGTCTATAACTTTGCCTCCGCGGTCTTGAAAGCGAACGGCGATACCAGACGTCCTTTGTTTGCCCTGATGGTGGCGGGTGTCTCCAACGCATTGATGAACCTTTTGTTTGTCATTGTCTTTCATATGGATGTGGCCGGTGTCGGTCTGGCATCTTCCATATCATCCTATATCTCGGCCTTCCTCGTGCTGATCGCCTTAGTGAAGGATGAAGGCATCATACAGCTTGATCTTAAGCACCTGTACATCGAAAAAGAAGCCTTATTGCAGATCCTGAAAGTCGGCATCCCGGCAGGTCTTCAGTCGACGATCTTTTCGATCTCCAATGTCGCGATACAGTCATCCGTCAACAGCTTCGGTTCGATCGTCATGGCGGCAAACGGTGCGGCGGGGTCGATCGCCGATTTTGTCTACACGATCATGAATTCCTTCTATCAGACCTGTCTGACCTTCACCTCGCAGAATATCGGTGCCGGAAGGCGTGATCGCGTCTTTAAGATCCTGGGTGTCTCCATCGTCCTTGTCAGCATCTGCGGTCTGCTGTTTGGCAATTTCGTCTATCTGTTTGGTGAACCGCTCCTTCACATCTATTCCGATGATGCGGCCGTCATTGCAGCGGGTTTAGTCAAACTTGCGATCTTCTGCAGGCCATACTTCCTTTGCGGCATCATGGATGTCTGTGTCGGCTCCTTGAGAGGCCTTGGCTATTCGATCTTTCCGATGTTCACTTCCCTGATGGGATCCTGCGCATTCCGTCTCATCTGGATCGCAACGTATTTCAAAACCCACCACAGCATCGACGTCTTATATTATTCCTATCCTTTGAGCTGGACTCTGACGGCGCTCGTACACATACTGACGCTTTGCTTTGCAGCGTATCGTCTAAGACGCCGGGATCTTAGCAAGGGTGTCATGTAAAAAGAAAATATATTATAATGAATTACGAGAATATCCATGTTAAAAAACGATTTTGAAAAATGGAATCAGGATGACTGGCTGGCCAAAGAGATCGAAAGAGAAAAGCGGATCTCGGCCTGGGATCTTGATGAAGGAAACAGTGTCCGCCTGGAACACGAAGAAGATTGCGAACGAAGACAGGTCGCCGATGAACATTTTCGTATGCACAAAGCAAGGATCAAGTCTGCCGGCAATCCTGTCAAAGGAGGGATCTCCGCCTGGTTTGTTTTCGATATCGTCCTCATGGCCGTGCTGTTTATCGTCAATGCCCTTTTGCCAAGACCTGACTTTGGCGCACCGATCTTTCTGTTTCTGTCGATCAATCCGGGGATCTTTATCTGGATCTTCCTGTTAAAACGTTTTCCAAGTGAGAACTATTGTAAGGCCGTATTCATGATCGCCCTGCTGATCGAATTCTATACGATATTTGTTTTGAATCAGAGAGCACTCAGCTATCTGATGTGGAGGTTATTAGGATGAAATTTGTATTTTTTCTTCTGATCTTATTGCTGATCATCATCGCCATAGGCTTTACAAGCTTATGCATCGTACCGCAGGGCAATGCCTGGGTGATCGAACGCTTAGGTAAATATGCGACGACCTGGCAGGCCGGTCTGCACATCAAAACACCGGTACTGGAAAGAGTCGTACGCAAGATCTCTTTGAAGGAACAGGTCGCAGACTTTGAACCGCAGTCGGTCATCACAAAGGATAACGTCACGATGAATGTCGACTCTGTCGTCTACTTCCAGGTCATCGATCCGAAAGCCCTGACCTATGGAGTTGAACGTCCGATCGCTGCCATCGAAAATCTGTGTGCAACGACTTTAAGAAACATCATTGGTTCCATGACGCTCGATGAGACTCTGACTTCCCGTGAGAAGATCAACAACGAGACGATCAAAGTCCTTGATGAGGCGACCAACAAGTGGGGCATCGACATCACCAGAGTCGAAGTGCAGAACATCACACCGCCAAAATCGATACAGGAAGCCATGGAAAAGCAGATGAAGGCTGAACGTGAAAAACGTGCAGTCATCCTGACCGCAGAAGGTGAGAAGCAATCTGCCATCACCAGAGCCGAAGGTGAAAAGGAATCCGCGATCTTGAAGGCAGACGCCATCCGTGAAGAAAGGATCCGTACCGCACAAGGTGAAGCGGAAGCGATCCTCGCTGTCGCAAAGGCTCAGGCACAGGCCATCGAAATGGTCAATCAGGCTGCTCCGAGCAAGGAGTATCTGTCCATCCGATCGATGGAAGCCGCGGAAAAAATGGCCGATGGCCAGGCAACCAAGATCATCGTTCCATCGGACCTGCAGGCAGTTGCATCCCTGGCTAAGATCTTCAAAGAAAGCGAATAACACAAAGGGGCGATCAGCCTCTTTTGTCGTTTCTGAAATCTATTGAATTTTCACTATGGACGATATAAAATTGTAATATATTGTTCATATCTGAACTATTAAAAAAGGAAGAAATGATCCCGATCATCGAAAATACCTATGCCTCAAAAGGCCTCTACCAGCAGATGCTGAACCCCTTATGCAGACAATATGAGCTGACCGATACGCAGCTTGTGATTTTGCTGTATCTTGAGGACAACAATCCGGCAGATTCGGCAGCGATGATCATGCGCTGTCAGCGTTTAAAGAAGTCTGTCGTATCCAATTCGATCGCCGATCTGAAAAACAAAGGCCTTGTCGATTCTTCCTTTCATGAGGGCGATCACAAGACCAAACACCTGATCGTCACCGCAAAGGCGAAACCGATCCTTGAAGAGGCAAAAAAGATACAGGAAGAATATTACAAAGTCCTGATGCAGGGGCTCTCCTTGCAAGAGGAAGAAGAGCTCAACAGCCTTCTTGAAAAGGTCAATCGGAACATTGAGAGGTATGGCCAATGAAACTGAAGATCTATCTGATCACGACTGCGATCGCTCTGATATTAAGTTTTGTTTCCTGGTTCATCGATCCAAGGATCACCTATGGCTTATTGCTGTCGGCCGCATACTCGATGTTCAACATGATGGTACTTACCATGACCATGAAAATGGCCTTGAATAAAGATATGCTGAATTATTCGGCTTTGATCACCGGCAACATCCTTCGCTTTGGACTTCTGTTGGTGGTAATATATATAGCAGTGAAAAACCCGCAATACTTCAATATGGTCGGGGTCGCCGTCGGATTTACGTTATTTCTGATCGCACTTCTGATCGATGCGCTCAGCAGAAAGGGAGGGAAAATGCAATGAAACTGCAGACAGCTGTCTATACAGTCATCATCATTACGATATTTATGGCTGCACTTCTTTTCTATATTAATAAGAAACTGAAGGAATTTGATCCGCTCAGTGAGCCAAAAGGCGTCGTCTTACTGGTCATCATCTATGCGCAGATGATCGATAATCTCGTCAAAGGAAAGACCAATGAAAAGGTCGCCCATTATCTGACGCCATACATCATGACGATCGCTGCCTACATCTTCTTATGCAATATCGCAGGCTTGTTTGCCTTGGAGACACCGACATCCAACCTCTCGGTCACTCTGGTCTTAGCGGCTGTGACCTGTGTGCTGATCGAAGTCTATTCGGCAAAGGCAAGAGGCCCGAAGGACTACATCAAATCCTGGTTTGAGCCGTTTGCCCCATTTGTCGTACTCAATATCATGTCCAAGATCTCGACACTGTTATCCCTGTCACTTCGTCTGTTCGGTAACATCCTGTCGGGTTCCATACTGATGTCAGTCATCTACCAGATGCTGGGATCGATCTCAAAATTCATCCCGCTGATCGGTGACAAGCTCAACATCGTTGGCATCATCGTCGCTCCGGTCTTGCACTTCTATTTCGACCTGTTCTCCGGAGTCATGCAGGCTTTCATTTTTATCACACTTACATCATCTTTCATAGGCAAGGAACTGCCTAACAAATAAGAAAACGAGGAGGAACAATTATGGAAAAAGCGTTAATGGCATTTGCGGCAGCAATGTGTGTCTGCGGCGGTTGTGTCACTGGTATCTACGAAGGTAAGGTCGCTGTCCAGGCTGTCGAGTCCATCGGCAAGAACCCGGATGCAGCGGACAAGATCCAGTCCATGGCGATCGTCGGTGCAGCCATCTCCGAAACATGTGCTATTTACTGTCTGCTTGTCGCTTTCCTGATCATCTTTATCTTAGGAGCATAAGATGCAGATCATAGATATTCTGGAACTTCTCATCCCGGATGTCTGGACGGCGATCACACAGCTTTGTGCTACAGCTGTACTGTTTTTCCTTATGTACAAGCTGGCATGGAAACCAGTCAAGAAGATCCTGGATACCAGAAGCAAGTTTGAACAGGAGAAGCTTGCGGAAGCGGAAGCTTTGAAGAAAGAAAACGAAGAGATCGCAAAACAGGCGAAAGACATTATTTCCGATGCCAACAGGGATGCGGAAGCGATCGTCAAGGAAGCCAGAGAAGAAGGTCAGACTTTAAAGAACGAGCTGATCGAAGAAGGAAAGAAACAGTCTGCCCAGCTTCTTGAAAATGCGAAACACGACATGGAGATGCAGAAGACCAAGATGATGGAGGAAATGCGTTCCGAGATCGTCGATACAGCTATCTCAGCTGCGGAAAAAGTCCTGCAAAGCAAGGTCGATGAAGAAGCGGAAAGGCAGTCCATCAATTCTTTTGTCAAGGAAGTGATCTCTAAATGAACGTCCATATCAGTACTTATGCAAGAAGACTGATGGAACTCGTCACGCAGGAAGATCTCATTGATGTCTGTTTCAAGGACCTCATGGAGATCAACGATGAACTCAATGCCAATGAAGAACTGGCAAAGTACATCGTCTCTGCCGATCATTCCAGCGCTGACAAGAAAAAGAAACTTCAGGAAGTCTTCAACAATGAACTCGATGATTCCGTCCTGCACGGACTTTTTCTGATCGTCGATCAGATCCCGCGCAGACACATGGAGATCGAGCTCATCCATGAATTCATCTCCTATTACTACCAGTCAAGAGGCATCGTTTTCGGTGCGGCATACAGTGCCAGAAAGCTTGCGGAAGGCGATCTCAGGATCTTGGAAGAAGCCTTCTCAAGAAAGCTCGGTCGGGCGATCAAACTCGAAAACAAGATCGACAAGGATCTTTTAGGCGGCGTCAAGGTCGCGATCGACGATACCGTCTGGGATGGCACCTACCGTTCCAAGATCAACGATCTGAAAAACACCCTCTTAAACAAAGAGATCGACGAAGACAAGGAAGACTTAGGTCTTGAACTAAAGAAGGAAGTCGAAGATTACAACATCCATAAAGTCCATACCGATTCCAATATGACGACCGGTTATGTCACTTCGGTGGCCGATGGTGTCGCCAATATTTCCGGTATCTATCAGGCGATGGCGGGTGAACTGTTGAACATCGGCGGGACCAAGGCAATGGTCATGGACCTCGAAGAAGACAATATCGCTGCCGTCCTTTTGGGCAACGACAAGGATATCGTCAAAGGCACACAGGTCTCTTCGACCGGCAAGGTCATTGAAGTCCCGGTTGGCGATGAACTGCTTGGAAGAGTCGTCGACGCCTTAGGCAGACCGATCGATGGAAAGGGTGTCATCAAGACCTCCCAGACAAGACAGATCGAAGTCGCAGCACCTGGTGTTATCGACCGTTCACCGATCAACGAACCATTGCAGACCGGTATCAAGATCATCGACTCGATGATCCCGATCGGCAAGGGCCAAAGAGAGCTGATCATCGGTGACAGACAGACCGGCAAAACAGCGCTTGCGATCGATACGATCATCAACCAGAAGGGCAGGAACGTCAAATGTATCTACGTGGCCATCGGCCAGAAGAACTCGACGGTCGCCCAGATCATCGAAAAACTCAACAACTTCGGCTCGATGGCCTATACTACGGTCGTCGTTGCCGGTGCAAGTGAACTTGCATCCTTGCAATACATCGCCCCATACGCGGGCTGCAGTATCGGCGAATACTGGATGTCCAAAGGTGAAGACGTCCTCATCGTTTACGATGATCTGTCAAAGCACGCCGTGGCATACCGTACGCTCTCGCTGCTGTTAAGGAGGCCTCCAGGAAGAGAGGCGTTCCCGGGCGATGTCTTCTACCTGCATTCAAGACTGCTGGAAAGAAGCGGCAAGCTCTCCAAACGCTTAGGCGAAGGAAGCTTAACAGCTCTTCCGATCATCGAAACGCAGGCCGGTGATATCTCCGCATACATTCCGACCAACGTCATTTCGATCACCGACGGGCAGATCTTCTTGCAGACAGAGATGTTCAACTCCGGTATCCGTCCGGCCATCGACTACGGTCTTTCCGTATCGCGTGTCGGCTCGGCTGCCCAGATCAAAGCAATGAAGAAGGTCTCTTCATCATTGAAGCTCGACCTTTCCCAATACCAGGAAGTCCTCGACTTTGCGCAGTTTGGCTCCGACCTTGACCCTTCGACCAGGGCAAGGATCAATCACGGCTCCCATCTTGTCGAGATGCTCAAACAGCCGCAATACAAGCCGATGGCAACAGCCGATCAGATCATCCTGCTTCTCGCCGGGAAGCTCAATCTCCTCGATGAGATCCCGATCGACCAGATCAAGGAATATGAACAGGAACTTCTTGAAGAAATGAATTCGGTCCACCGCAGCGAGATGCGCCAGATCGAAGAAAAGAAAGACATCGATGATGAGCTCATGGAGAGACTCAGATCGATCGTCACTGTATTTACGACAAAATTCAGACTGATAGATTAAAACTATGCCAGGACAGATCAGTGCGATCAAAAAAAGACTGCAGACGGTCAATTCGACCAAGAAACTGACCAACGCGACAGAACTGGTTGCGACCGTCAAGCTGCAGAAATACATCAGCAAAGCGCAGCTGAATGAGGAGTATGCGAAAAACCTCAAACGTTTTATCATGCTTGCGCTCAAAGGAGAAGGACCTAAGATCGAAGATAATCCATATCTGGTATCCCATGACATCTCCAATCCGCTGTATATCATCATCACATCCAATTCGGGACTCTGCGGAAGCTATAACCTCGAAGTCCTGAAGTTCGTGGAGCAGAACGTATCCAAGGATGTTCCGATCTTTGCGATCGGCACGATCGGCTACAACTGGCTGATGAAAAACGACTACCTGGTCGTCAAGCGCTATGATGAGCTTGAAGACCTGCAGCCGGCCATCCTGAATACGATGATCGACAACATCCTGACCCTCTATACGAAGTTTGAGATGAACGAGATTAATGTCGTTTATACGCAATACATCAACACACTGACATACAAGCCAAGCTTAATGAAACTTCTGCCGCTGGAGATGGAAAACGAAGAAACGGATCACAGTCTGCTTCTCGAGCCATCGCGCAACGAAGTGCTCAATGAGCTGATCCCGATGTATGTGTCCTCACAGATCTATGTCGCCTTCCTGGAGTCAAAGACGAGTGAGAATGCCGCAAGACGGAATGCCATGAACATGGCAAACAAGAATGCGGAAAAACTGATCAATGAACTGCAGTTATACTACAACAAAGCCAGACAGGCAGCCATCACTCAGGAAATGAATGAGATCGTGGCTTCCTCCGGCAGGAACAGAAAGGAAGAATCATGAACGAAAATATAGGAGAAGTCGTACAGGTCATCGGTCCGGTCGTGGACATGCGTTTCAACGACAGACTGCCGAAACTCTATAACGCGATCACGATCCCTTTCAACGGTCAAAGCATTACCTGTGAAGTCGAACAGGATATCGGTGATGATAAAGTCAGATGCATCGCCCTTTCAGGCACCAATGGTCTGACCAGAGGTATGAAGGCGATCGATACCGGCAAAGCCATTCAGGTACCGGTCGGCAGGCAGATCTTAGGCAGGATGTTCAATCTGCTGGGTCAGCCGATCGACGGGCTTGAAGAACTTCCGGCTGATGTGGAAAAAGACATCATCCACAAACCGGCTCCTTCCTTCGAACAGCAGCAGACCAAAGTTGAGATCCTCGAGACTGGTATCAAAGTCGTCGACCTGCTTTGTCCTTACATCAAGGGCGGCAAGATCGGACTCTTCGGCGGTGCCGGTGTCGGCAAGACCGTCTTAATGCAGGAGCTTATCCGTTCGATCGCCGTCGAACACAACGGTTTGTCCGTCGTGGCCGGCGTTGGCGAACGTACAAGGGAAGGCAATGACCTTTACTACGAAATGAAGGAATCCGGTGTCCTTGAAAAGACCGTCCTGGTCTATGGACAGATGAACGAATCTCCTGGCGCAAGAATGCGTGTTGCCTTGAGTGCCCTGACGATGGCGGAACATTTCCGTGATGTCGACAAGCAGGATGTCCTCTTATTTATCGATAACATCTTCCGTTTCTCACAGGCAGGTTCGGAAGTTTCAGCCCTCTTGGGCCGTATGCCTTCTGCGGTCGGCTATCAGCCAACACTCGCGACTGAGATGGGTGAACTGCAGGAGCGTATCACTTCCACAAAGGATGGTTCCATCACATCGGTCCAGGCCATATATGTGCCAGCCGATGACTTGACGGACCCGGCTCCGGCGACGGCGTTTGCCCACCTGGATGCCAAGACCGTCCTTGACCGTAAGATCGCATCGTCCGGTCTTTATCCGGCTGTCGATCCGCTGCAGTCAACTTCAAGAGCCCTCGACCCGAACGTCGTCGGCATCGAACACTATGAAACAGCCCTGGAAGTTTTGAAGATCTTGCAGAAGTATCATGACTTGCAGGATATCATCGCGATCTTAGGTATCGATGAACTCTCCGATGAAGATAAGGCTATCGTCAACCGGGCAAGAAGGATCCGTAACTTCCTGTCACAGCCGTTTGCCGTTGCCGAGAAGTTCTCCGGCATGGAAGGACGTTTCGTCAAGATCGAAGATACGATCCGTTCCTTCAAGGCGATCCTGACAGGTGAATACGATACCTATCCGGAAGAAGCGTTCATCTACTGCGGCACGATCGAAGACGTGATCGCCAAGGCGAACAAGAAGGACTGATATGGAGTTCAAGACCGATCTGATCACCTATGACGGGGTCTATCGCACCTTTTCCACGGAAAAGCTGAACCTTCCGACTTCCGAAGGCCGAAGGACGATCTTGGCCAATCACATGCCCCTGATGATGCCGTTACAGGTCGGTGTCATTGAGACCAATGAAGGCGGCCAATTGAAGCACTACGCGATCAACGGCGGTGTCCTGTATTTCAAGGACAATGTCGCAGAGATCGTTGCCGATTCGATCGTCGATGTCGCAGAGATCGATATCGAAGCTGCGGAAAAAGAAAAGGCCAAGGAAGAAGAAAAGCTTTCCAAAGCCAGAAGAGAAAACGAGCGCATCCGGGCAAGAAACAAGATCGATGTCGCCGAAAATCTCATCCGGGCAAAAAAGAAATATCTGAACATGGAATGACGGTGGAGGAAAACTTCACCGTCATTTTTCTCAAAAGAGAATAAAAAAACAAAAACGGGTTCCTTAGATCGAAAAGAACCCGTATCATAAAAGAGGAGGTATTCATATGATCTCTAATATCGTCCTTGGCGTATCCCTCGTCATTTTACTGTGCGTCGTATCCGAGAAGTTCTCCTACAAGATCGGCATACCGGCACTGATCTTTTTTATGTTCATCGGCATGCTGGCGGGATCGGACGGCGTTCTCAAGATCAAATATGAGAATTTTTCCCAGGCGGAAATGATCTGTTCGATCGGACTGATCTTCATCATGTTCGACGGCGGATTCAATACCAACTGGAAACATGCGAAACCTTATGTCGTCAAATCCATATCCCTGTCAACGATCGGTGTCGTACTGACAGCGGGTATCTCGCTTCTTTGTTTCCATTATCTGCTGCAATTATCATGGCAGGAGAGCTTCTTACTTTCAGCGGTCCTTGCCTCAACGGATGCGGCAAGCGTATTTGCGATATTAAAGTCCAATAACCTGGATCTGAAGGAAGGTACTTCTTCGATCCTTGAAGTCGAATCCGGATCAAACGACCCGGTGGCTTACCTGCTGACGATCACGGCGATCGGCATCATGACTTCCGGACAGCCCGGAAACATCTTCCTGACTGTCTTTGTGCAGATGGCCGTCGGACTTGGCATGGGCTTTCTTTTCGCCTATGCATCCAAGTATATCCTGTCACAGAAGAATGTTCTGACCGATGGCCTTGATGTCATCTTCATCGTTGCAGTCACCTTATTGTGTTATGCCTTATCCGACAAGCTTGGCGGAAACGCCTATCTGTCGGTCTATTTGATGGGATTGTATCTTGGCAATTCGCGTATGAATTCCAAGCGGGCGATCGTCGCCTTCTTCAATGAACTGACTTCGCTCTTACAGATCCTGATCTTCTTTGTCATCGGCCTATTGAGCTTTCCTAGCTCCATGCCGGCGACGATGCCTTTAGCCTTTGCGGTCGTAGCGATCTTAACATTCATCTCGCGTCCGTTGATGACGATGATACTGCTTCTTCCGCAGAAGTGTTCCTGGAAGCAGTGCCTTCTGATCTCCTGGGCAGGTCTTCGTGGTGCCTCTTCGATCGTTTTTGCGATCGTCGCCGTATCATCCGGCGTCAATCTGAGCTTTGACCTCTTCCACGTGGTCTTCTTAGTCTCCTTGTTCTCCATTGCGATACAGGGAGCCTTGCTTCCGACGATATCCAAGAAACTCGATATGGTGGAAAAGGAAGCGAATATCTACCGTACCTTCAACGATTACGAAGAAAGCATCGATTTCCAGTTTGCCAAAGTCCATATCAACGAAGAAAACTCCTGGGTGGGCAAGCGCATCAAGGATATCGATATCCCGTTTGGTTCACAGGTCATCATGATCAAGCGTGACGGCCGCTCCATTGCCGCAAGAGGAAAGAGCGTCGTCGAGGCAGGCGATGATCTGATCATGAACATTCCGCCATACTATCCGGCCAAGAAGGAAAATGTCCTGGAAGTGCGTATCAACAAAGGACACAAGTGGGCAAATCAGACACTTGAACAGATCAACTTCCCGACCAATCAGCTTGTCATCATGATCATCCGCAACGACGACAAGATCATCCCGAACGGCGATACGATGGTCCTTGAAAACGACGTCCTGCTGATCTTCAAGGGCGAATAAACAAAGTGAGGAAAGACAAATGCTGAAAGTTCTCGTCGCCTGCGGCAACAACGCAGGTACAAGTATCCTGATCGCCAATAAGGCAGAAAAGACTTTTAAAAAGCTTGGCATCGAATCCACGTTTACTCATGCAAGCCTGAATGAGGCCTATCAGATCGCTGCGGATTACGATCTGATCCTGACTCCAAGAGATCTGGTGAAACAGTTCACGCTGCCGCAAGACAGCAAGACAAAGATCATCGGACTGACCAATGTGTTGTCTGAAGCGGAACTTGTCGACAAACTGCGTCTGTTTGAAGTGATCCGATAAAAACAAATGAAATAAGATATGAAAAAACTGGCTGGCTGCCAGTTTTTTTCGTTCTATTCAAAAGGGAAAAGGATTTACATAATATCGTTGATCAGATGAACGATCTCATTGATGAGGCTGTCAAGGAAGATCTTTCCTTTTTCAGCGGTTGCCAGGGATGGATCGCCATAGCTGCCGACGGTGATGTATTCATCCCAGGAAACAGGACGATACTTCGCTTCCGGCGGTAAAGTCGGGAAGTCTTTTTCGGCTTTGGAGAGATCGACAAGATCCGGACGGACTGCCAGCATCATGGAAGTCTCCATCTCACCCGCATGGACGCAATTGCAAGGTATCTCAGCTTCCAAAAGTTTAAGGAGTTCTTTTTTTGTCGTCTGCTGGAAATACCAGACATTGCGATAGCCATGGGAATTGACCAGTTCTCTTGCGACATCTTTCATCGCCTGGGCGTTTCCGTTATGTCCGGCAAGCAGAAGGATATTTTTTGCCCCGAAGTTTTCCAAAGACAGGATGATCTCCTTGAATACCGCTTTGAGCGTGTCATTGGAAAGGGAGATCGAACCCGGGTAATTCCTGGCGGACCAGACCTGACCGTAATTGATGTTTGGCATGACAATCGAATCCGTCTTTTTTGCGGCTTCCATCGCCAGATAATGGCCAAGGACGTTATCGGTATCCAGAGCCATATGATAGCCATGCTGCTCACAGGATCCGGCACTGAGTATCACACATTTGGCTTCCTTGATCCGTTCCTGAAACTCGATTCTTGTCATATCACCGACGTAGATCTTTTTCATTATTTGCTCCTTTTTTATCTTATCTGTCTTTAATATATGAAAAAATCGCAGTTTGTGTCAATATAATATCGTATAAATAAAAATTTTATGATAAAAATATCATAAAACTGTTGACTTTCATGTAAACGCATACAATAATATGGGTATAAAACGGAGGATAAATTATATGCAACAGTTTTTGTCCAGCATCTCATCGAACTTGCTGACACAGCCTGCCTACATCATTGGCCTTCTGGTCTTCGTAGGTATGCTTGCTCTGAAAAAGCCGGTTTATGAAGCACTTGCTTCCATGATCAAGGCTGTAGTAGGCTACTTCATTCTCAGTATTGGTTCTGGTGGTTTCACATCGACATTCCGTCCGATCGTAAACGCTCTTGCTTCGAAGTTCAACATCACCGCTGCTTTGATCGATACATACACGCAGCAGGCACAGATGAACGATCCGGCTACCGGTTTCTTCGCAAGCTATCCGGATGCAATGGGCTACATCATGATCTCGTTTGTTATCTCGATCGTTGTCAACTTCCTTCTCGTCGGATTTGGCAAATACACGAAGATCCGCACACTGTTCACGACTGGTCACATCATTCAGTCTTATTCCCTGATCTGGTTCTGGATGATCGTCATCCTCAGACCTGAATCCTATACCGTTCTTACAGCGATCGTCTTAGGTATCTTCTGTGGTGTCTGGGCTTCCGTCGGTTCCAACTTCACCGTTGAAGCAACACAGAAACTGACAGGTGGCGCAAACTTCGCAGTCGGTCATCAGGAAATGTTAGGTATCCTTCTGACTTCCAAACTTGCTCCGAAACTCGGCAAAGAAGAAGACAACTTCGAAAACCTGCAGATGCCTGGATGGCTGTCCATCTTCTCTGACAACATCGTTTCAACTTCACTGCTGATGCTGATCTTCATGGGCATCGTCATGCTCATCATTGGTCCGGAAACGATGGCTCAGTTCGACGCTTCCTACAACGTCAAGACATGGTACGTTCTTTACATCTTCAAGACCTGCTTACACTTCGCAGTTTACATGAACATCCTGTTATCTGGCGTACGTCTGTTTGTCGGTGAACTGACAAAGGCATTCAGAGGCTTCTCTGACAAGCTCTTAAAGGGTTCTATGCCTGCAGTTGACTGTGCAGTTACATACAGCTTCGTTCCGGCTAACGTTCCGGTCTTAGGCTTCGCCTTAGGTTTCATTGGTGAACTGGTCGGTATCGCTCTCTTACTGATCTTTAAGGCCCCGATCCTTCTGCTTCCGGCCTTCATTCCTTTGTTCTTCGACAACGCTACATTAGCTTGTTTCGCAAACAGATATGGCGGAAGAAGAGCTGCGGTCATCCTGCCTTTGATCAACGGCTTGTTCCAGGTCGCAGTATCTGAGCTCATGCTTCTATTCTTCCAGAACAACGGCTTCAGCCTTAACGCATGGGGCGCATTCTTCGATAACAACTCACTGTTACCGGCTCTGCTGCTCGGTGTCAAGGCGATCGGTCCGGTTCCTTGGATGCTGATCTTATCTGTCATCCTTCTTGCATGCGCACAGCTCTACTACAATTCCAACAAGGAACACTACTGGGATCACGTAGAGGAAGAAGATTAATCTGAATTAAATAGAATAGGAGAAAGAATAAATATGCTTAAAGTTTTGGTTGCCTGCGGAAATGGCATGGGCACAAGTATGCTGATTAAAAACAGAGCTGAAAAGACCTTCAAAAAGCTTGGACTTGAAGCTCACTTCGATCATTCCGGTCTCGATGAGGCAGCGGCTGCAGCGGCGCAGTACGACCTCGTATTCACGCCGATGAATCTGGTAAAACAATTCTCTTTGCCAAAAAGCAGCAAGACCAAAGTCATCGGCATGGTCAACGTTCTTTCTGAAGAAGAAATGGTCCAGAGACTCCGCGAGAACGGACTCATCGACTAAACCCTTCAAACCTTGTCTGTCTTCATTCCCCCCTTTTGAAGGCAGAAGAATCATTATCCTTACAAGAAGACAACAGTGCAAGCTGTTGTCTTCTTTATGTCTGTCTCATAAATTTGTACCGCCTCTTATGAAAAAAATATCATATTACAGGACTATTTATGAAATAATATAGATAGATCATGAAAAGTTCAAAAGCGGAAGTCCAAAGCAGAAGAGACAAACTCCTCGATTACATCATCAGCAAGGAAAGCACCAGTATCGATGAACTTGCCTTGTTTTTTTCTGTCTCATCGATCACGATCCGAAGAGACATCGAAGAGTTAAGAAGCAACGACCAGGTCGAGATGCGAAACGGCATCGTCTCCATCAATCCGCGTTACAAGAGGCACCTGAAAGACAACCATCATGCCTCGGAACGCAAAGCCATTCAGATGCGGGCAGCACAGCTTGTCGACGACAACGATGTCATCTTCATCAATACCAGCTATACGGCTCTGGGCATCCTGGAATACATTGAGGACAAGTTCTGTACAGTCGTTACCAACAATACACATATCCTGGATCTGAACCTGGGATCCAATATCGTTCCGATCCTGGCGGGCGGCGAGATACGTCAGCCAAGAAGTTCTTTAAGCGGAGAATTCACGATCGAAATACTGCGCAAAGTTCATGCGACGAAATGTTTTATCGGTGTTGACGGGATCAGCTTTGAAGGCGGCTCGCCAATGGGTGGCGGCGGAGAATTATCCTGTTCGGTCCACCATGAAGCGATCATCAATGGCTTTATGTTAAATTCCTGCATCGGCAAGAAGTATATCGTCGTCACAAGTGAACGCATCAACCGTTCGGACCGTTTCTCCTGCGGGAACCTGTCGATGATCGATGGCATCATCACAGATCATCGGATCGATACCTTTTCGATGAACGAGCTCAAAAGCCGCGGCATCGAAGTGATCGTTGTATAAACAATAAGGCCACTAGGCCTTTTATAAACTATGAAAAAATATTTCTTTTTTGATATCGATGGAACTTTGACCGACATCCACACCGGAAAGCTCGTGCAAAGCGGATTAGAGACCCTTAGAAAGCTTGAAGCTCAGGGCCATTTTGTTGCGATCGCTACCGGAAGGGCATACTACAAGACCAAAGCCATTGCCAAAGAAGCGGACATCCACAACTTTGTTGCCAATGGCGGTGCGGCTTTGATCGTCAATGATGAACTCGTCAAGAATTCACCTCTGGACAAAGAAAAAGCATTGACAATTATCAGAGAAGCGGATGCCTTGGGCTATGGTATCCTTGTTTCATATTCCGACAGCATCGATGTCCTCATGAAGGACCATCGCTTCCTGGAACAGTTTGGCGAACGTAAAGAGCCGACCAATTACATCTATGATCCGGATCTGAAGTTTGAGGATATCCCAGAGATCTACAAGTTCTATATCTCAATGAACGAAGAAGATGAACACCTTTTAAAAAACAGAGACCTCCTGGGTCACATCCGCATGGGCGATGGCTATTTCTGGTACCAGCACGATCAGAAGGATCAGGGTATCCGGGATATGATGGAGTATCTCCATGGTGATATCAAAGATGTCGTGGTCTTTGGCGATGGGGAAAATGACATGGTGATGTTCAAAAAAGAATGGACATCGATCGCCATGAGCAATGGCTATCCGGCACTTTTGAAGATGGCTGACTATGTGACGGATGCCTCGGAAAACGACGGCATCATGAATGCCTGCAGACATTTTGGCTGGATCGACTGATATGCATTTCAAACACACAGACCGCAACGGTTTCTGGATCGGCATCATCGATTTCATCAGCTTCGGTCTGTTTTTTATATGGTATATGGAAAACGGACTGCAGGATGAGATCGATGAAATACTGGGAAGAAAGACCAGACGCTATTATCTGGTCTATCTGATGTCGATACCGACGCTTTTCATCTATGCCTATGTCTGGATGGCGAAGATCGCCGAAGAATTAAAAGAAAAAGCGATCAGCCTCGGCATTGAAGGGAAGCTGACTTCATTCCGGTATATGTTATTGTGGAACACGATCGGGATCCTGTTTTTCGGTCCGGCGATATCAACGAAACGCTTCTTCGATACGCTCAATCAGATCGAAAGAAAGCTCAATGAAATGCATTTGAACGAAGACCAAAATAAAGATCCGGTCACTTAAAGGAAGCACATTGGGGATCCAATAATCACTGAAACCAGATCGAAAAATGTTCTATAATAGAGTTATGCAGGCGTGGTTCAATGGCAGAACCCGACCTTCCCAAGGTTGTGACGCGGGTTCGATTCCCGTCGCCTGCTCCAGATTTTGTGTTCAGGCATCTCCTAAGAGAGATGTTTTCTTTTTACAGGAAGAGCGTTCCTAAAGCGATCTCACACATCTGCAAGCCGGCCCGTTCTCTTTGAAGGGCTGTGGCATGTTCGTTCTTGCTGATGAGATCGACTGCCTGCATGAGTCCGGCTGCCTTCTTGCCTGTCATCTTCGCGTTGTGGAACAAGGCGAAACATTCGCATTCCACGATATCGCAGCCATATTCTTCTTTCATCCGTTTTGAAAGGACAGCTCTCTTTTCTTTTTCGTAGTAGAGGACATCACTGGAGTGGGTACGCACCTGCTTCAAGGAAAGACCCATATTCAAGGCGCTGGTCTTCAGCTTGTTTACCAGTTCTTTATCAGCATAGGTGATCGGCTTGTCATAACCGCTTTGTTCCAGGGCAAACGTGGAAAAGGAGAAGGCTTCATTGACCAGCACAGTTTCCAGTAATTCGAACTTTTCATCGTCATAGACGCCGCAGGTTCCTAAGCGGATGATGTTGTCGACATCGTATTGCGAAAACAGTTCGTGGGAATAGATACCGATCGAACAGATGCCCATGCCCGAGCCCATGATCGAAACTTCTTTTCCTTTGTAGGTACCGGTATAGCCAAACATGTTGCGGACATCGTTGAACTGAAAGACATCATCAAGCAGTGTTTCCGCAAAAAATTTCGCCCGCAGAGGATCGCCAGGCATCAGTACGGTCTTTGCGATCTGACCTTTTTGTGCATTATTGTGAGCAGTCGGCATAGTTTCCTTTCTGTTTCCAAATCCCTTTACCCGCATTATATCATGCGGCGATCCGCGATCTTTTCATGTACGTTACGGAAAGACACCTGTACTTGCTATAATGATATATAGATATATACAGATATTTTCATGTTCTTCCCGCTTTATGGGATAGAGAGGAGATACATGCCGAAAAATCATGTGCGATTCCATTCCGTCAATGGCAAGCGTCTGATCCTGATCGCTGATGATGAGATGATCAACCGCGAGATCCTTGCGGCGATCTTAAAAGAGGAATACGATCTCATCTTTGCCTCTGACGGTATCGAAACGATCGAGAAGATGTCGGAATACAAGGACACGCTTTCTTTGGTCCTGCTCGATGTTCTGATGCCGAAAAAGACCGGTATCGAAGTTTTGAAGGATGTCCGTGCAAACAGCGATCTTTCCAGGATCCCGGTCATCGTTCTGACTTCAGAGGCGGCGACGGAAGTGGAGAGCCTGCAGCTTGGAGCGATCGACTTCATTCCAAAACCTTACCCGACACCGGAGGTCATTCAGGCCCGTGTCTTAAAGACGATCGAACTTTCCGAAGATAGGGATATCATCCTTTCCACGGAAAGGGATCCTCTGACCGACCTTTACAACAAGGAATACTTCTATCGCTACGCCCAGCAATACGACCAGTTCCACAAGGACACCGATATGGATGCGATCGTCATCGATATCAACCACTTCCATATGATCAATGAACGCTATGGCAATGCCTATGGCGATGAAGTGCTGAAGCGGATCGGTGAAAGTGTCAGGGAACTCGTCAGAGTCGAAGGCGGTATCGTCTGCCGTAAGGAAGCAGATACCTTCCTTGTCTATTGCCCGCACCGTGAAGATTACAAGAACATCCTTGAGACGGCGTCCAAGGGCCTGTCTGGCGAAGAGATCGCCAACAACCGTGTTCGTCTTCGTATGGGTGTCTATTCCAATGTCGACAAGAGCTTGAGCATCGAGCGTCGTTTTGACCACGCCAAGACTGCTGCCGACACCGTTAAAAACAACTTCACGAAGATGATCGGCATCTATGATAACGACCTGCATGAAAGGGAACTTTATGCCGAACAGCTGATCGAAGATTTCCCGGCCGCGATCGCCAACGACCAGTTCAAGGTCTTCTACCAGCCGAAGTTCGATGTCAGACCGGACATCCCGATCCTGTGTTCGGCAGAAGCGCTGGTGCGCTGGTTCCATCCGAAACTGGGCATGGTCTCACCAGGTGTCTTCATTCCGTTGTTTGAAGAAAACGGCCTGATCGAAAAGCTCGACAATTACGTATGGCGGGAGACAGCGAGACAGATCAAGGAATGGAAAAAGAATTATGATTTCTCCATCCCGGTCTCGGTCAACGTATCGCGTATCGATATGTATGATCCGAAACTGCAGGAAAATCTGCAGGAGATATTGAATGAACACGGTCTTTGCTGCGACGATCTGGTGCTGGAAGTCACAGAATCGGCCTATACGGAAGACTCCGTACAGATCATTGAGACGGTAAAGAATTTGAGAAAAATGGGCTTCCGCATCGAGATGGATGACTTTGGCACCGGCTATTCATCCCTGAATATGATCTCGTCGCTGCCGATCGATGCGATGAAGCTGGATATGCAGTTTGTAAGGAACGCCTTCAAGGATGACGGCAATACCAGGATGGTGGAAGTCATCATCGATATCGCCGATTTCTTGAATGTTCCGGTCATTGCGGAAGGCGTGGAGACCGAACAGCAGCTCGATGTTTTGAAGAAACTTGGCTGTGACATCGTACAGGGCTATTTCTTCTCCAAACCGGTACCGTCCAAGGAATTTGAACCGTTCATCCTGCAGCGAAAGGAAGCGATGAAAGCTACCGGCGAACCGGACGGCGATATCGAAAAGAAACTTGCCGATGCAAGGATCGATGCGGCAAAACAGCACTTCTCTCAGATCGATGAGGTCGTGGATAAAGACTTTGAACACAACGAGAAGGGAAACGGCATACAGTTAAGGACCGCCAACATCTTCTTCTCGGTCATTGCCGTACTTGCGGCGATCGCCTTGTCTGTCGTTGATATTGCAGTCGCAAAAGGCTATTCCCGCATGGAAGAGGCATCGGACCGCCACATCCTGGCGCAGATGGCAGCTTCCGATATGGTCTTAGGCTCCGATTATCTGACCGATCGCGTACGCTGCTTCGTGGTGACGGGTGAGCTTCAGTATCTGCAGGATTTCTTTGAAGAAGTCGATGTGACAAAACGAAGAGATAACGCTTTGAATGAACTTGAGACCCTGCTGGAAGGAAACAACACCGGTGCTTTGGTAGCTTTGAATAATGCGCTTGATCTTTCCAATGAACTGATCGATACCGAATACATGGCGATGCGCATGATCTTAGAGACCCGAGACTATGATCTGTCATTAGTCCCGCAGGAGATCTCAAAGATTCAGCTTTCCAAGGAAGACCTCGCCTTAAGCAAGGATGAGCTTGAACACAAAGCCCAGCAGATGGTCTTTGACAACAATTACATGCATTACAAGGACAGGATCAGGGAGAACGTTTCTCTCTGTACGCAATACCTGATCCGCTCCTCTTCACAGGAACTTGAGCAAGCTTCCGCAAAGCTTTCGACTTTAGTCAATCTGCAGAGTGTTGTCACGATGTTATTCTTACTGATCGTGTTTGGCTTTGTTGCGATCATCTCCACACAGATCCGCAATCCTTTGATGGCGATGGTCAAGAAGATGCAGAAGCAGGAAAGCATCGAACCGAAGGGTGTCGAGGAACTGCGCTTCGTCGCCAGGACCTACAACAAGATCCTGAAGGAGAATCAGACGACACAGGAAAAACTCTCCCACGAAGCATCACACGATGCACTTACAGGATTGTTCAACCGAGGTGCTTATGATCTGCTGATACAGAATGTCGATACCAGGCACATGGCCTTACTGATCGTCGATGTTGACCGCTTCAAACAGGTCAATGACACCTATGGCCATGCGGTGGGTGACCGCGTCTTAAAGAAAGTTGCGGAGATCCTGCAACATTCCTTTAGATCAGTCGATATCATCTGTCGTTTCGGCGGTGATGAGTTCGTGGTCGTCATGACCCGTGTCAATTCATCGATGAAACAGCTCGTTGAAAACAAGATCCATTCGGCCAACGAAGTCCTCGCCCATCCGGATGGCGATCTGCCACCGATCTCCTTAAGCGTTGGCGTGGCTTTCTCCGATCGTCCGAATCCGCAGGGTGACATCTTCACCGATGCCGATGCGGCACTCTATCAGATCAAGGAAAACGGCGGCGGTGGCTGTGGTTTCTTTGAAGGATGAGTATTTAAAAAACGATGATAAAAATGTACAATGTAACCATAGATAAAAAATCATTTTAGAAAGGAAATCGTATCATGGGATTGTTTGACAAATTATTCAAAAAAGAGGAAGAAGTCGTTTTACCTGAACTGAATGTCGGTGATGAGGATATCGTTGCGATCGCTGATGGCGAAGTCATCGACATCAAGACTGTATCCGATGCCGTATTTGCAGAGCAGATGATGGGCAAGTCCACAGCTTTCAAGTACAACAAGGACAAAGTCGTTCTTTGTTCACCGGCAAACGGAACTCTGGCAGTTTTATTCCCGACAGGACATGCATATGGCATCATGATGAACAACGGTGTTGAACTGCTGGTCCACTGTGGTGTTGATACTGTCAATGCCAACGGCGACGGCTTCAAGATCTTAGGCAAGAAGCAGGGCGATGCTGTCAAGGCAGGCGATCCGATCGTTGAAGTTGACATCAAGAAGTTATCCGCAAAATATGATATGTCCACAATGCTGATCATCACCAATGCCAACGGCAAGGAACTCGATTTCGTCGATCCGCAGCCGGTCACCAGAGGACAGAAAGTCACAAAATAATCAAACAAGCACAATCATAAAAGAAGGCGCCGTAATAAGCGCCTTTTTTAGTAGATGTCCATAAACTGTTCGGTATCTTTCAGCTGCTCCGTAAAGTGTTTCAGGGCAACATTTTCGTTATCCCGTTTCCAGATCGCATGGATCTCTTCAACTTCCTGGCTGCCTTTCATCGGCAGGAAGACTAAGCCTTCCGCATTGTTGATCTTTTTGACGCAATAGTCCGGCATGATCGAGATCCCTTCTTCGGAAGCGACCATGATCAGGATCGATTCGACGTCAGTGGAACGGCATAAGATCTCCGGCACATAGCCGGCCTGACGGTAGAGATCCATGAACTGCGAATCGCCATAGTTGTCGGACAGTTCGGAAGGCGACATGTAGATGATCGACTCACCTTTTAAGTCGATACGTTCGAGATATTCTCTCTGGCAGAGCGGATGGGAGGCATAAAGGGCAGCCATCAGCCTTGCCCGTTCGATCTGCACGGCTTCAAAGTCCTTGTTTTCTTTGAGATTGGTGGAGTCCCAGGTGAAGATGATGTCATATTCCCCGTTTTGCAGTGCGGCGGCAAGTTTATCGGATGTATCCCGATAGCACATCAGTAAGATACCCGGCAAAGAACGGTGGAATTGTCTGAGCTGGTCAGATAAGCCGCTTCGTTCGTAGCCTTTGATGTAGCCGATGCGAAGTGTGCCGCTGACCCCGCTTGAGGCTTCCGAAGCCCGCTCTTTCGCATCACTCAGTCTTTTCAGTATGAGCTTGGCATCATTCAAAAAGGATAAGCCGGCTGCCGTCAAAGTGATGGGACGTGTGGAGCGGTCGATCAGTTTGAGACCGAGATCGTCTTCCAGTGCCTTGATCTGCTGAGTCATGGCGGTCTGCGTGATGTAGTTTTCTTCGGCGGCTGCCGAGAAGGAACGGGTCTCTCCGACCGAGATGAAGTATTTGAGCTGATTTGTGTTCATAGGACCTCTAGTATAAGTTTATCTTATATTATTATGCAAAAAATGGCCTTAACATGCAAGGATATCGGTGTTTTAATATAACTATGAATCATAGTTATGGAAAGATGCAGAC
Source organism: Solobacterium sp. UBA3303 (assembly GCA_002362065.1). Classification (GTDB taxonomy): domain Bacteria; phylum Bacillota_I; class Bacilli_A; order Erysipelotrichales; family Erysipelotrichaceae; genus Colivicinus. Next base: position 26,874 of record DESX01000069.1, on the reverse strand, counting down.
ATTAAAAGAGTATATCCTGTTAAGCCTTGGCACACTTTTGATCGCCATCGCCGTCAAGGAATATCTGATCCCTTGCCAGATCGTGACGGGTTCCGTATCCGGACTGGCCTTATTGATCAGCGAAGTCCTTCCTTTGGGAAACTCTTTGATCGTCCTGGTACTCAATCTTTCCTGCCTGCTGGTCGGTATACATTACCTTGGAAATAAGTTTGGCGTACGCTGTGTCTTCATATCCATCCTGCTGCCGCTGATGATGGCGATCATACCGCAGATGGAAGTCCTGTTAACAAGTTCCAAGACGATGAACATCCTGATCTTCTTAAGCCTTCTGACGACAGGTCAGGTCATCATGCTGGGTCTTGATACGACGTCCGGTGGTCTTGATACGATCGCCGAAGTGCTCGCTAGAAAACTTCATACCTCAACAGGTCTGATGATCGGCGCACTTGGAGCCATGGTCTCGGTACTGACGATCGGCATCTATGGTCTTGAAGCAGCGATCGTCGGTGTCCTGGTCACGGTGACCAATGGCGCTATGATCAATGGCTTAAGCGCATTAAGACAGTTCAGTCTCACCCGTATTCATAAAACAGTCAAGGCGAATGCCTGAAATAAACGAAGTTCCCTTTGTAACGGAAAGGCGCAATGCCTTTCTTTTTTTGGCCTCTTCGGGCTACAATAGTCATGTTGAGAGGTGTCTTATGAAATTACTGATCGCATCGGATATCCACGGAAGCAGCCTGTATTGTGAACAGCTGATGGAAGCTTACAAGGAAGAAAAGCCAGACAAGGTCCTTTTTCTTGGCGACATCCTGTACCATGGACCAAGGAATGATCTGCCGGATGTCTATGATACAAAAGCCGTTGTGAAGATGTTAAATTCGATCGCCGATCAGATCCTTTGCGTCTGCGGCAACTGCGACTGCGATGTCGATCAGATGGTCTTATATTTCCCGATCCTTTCAGATTATGCACTGCTTTATATCGATGGCGTAACCATCTATGCGACACATGGCCATGTCTACAACCAGAACAACAGGCTTCCGGGCATGAAGGGGATCCTTTTATGCGGTCACACTCATGTACCGGCGATCGAGGAGTATGAAGATTTCACCTATCTGAATCCGGGTTCCGTTTCGATCCCGAAGAAGGGCTCAAAACACAGCTATATGGTCTTTGAAAACGGGTCATTCTTATGGAAAGACCTCGAAACGAGACAAGTCTATCAGGAATACGTGACAAGATAAGTCTTTTTTGGTATAATTCTTATGCGATATTGAAAAATATCGCAGATTAAGACACAATAGAAATGTCAATAAGCTGACTTGAGAGAGCGGTTTATCCTACCATCTTGGAAAGGTGGCGTACTGAAAGGTACCACAGGTTCGAATCCTGTAGTCAGCGCCATTGAAAAAATACCTCTGTACATGCGACAGAGGTTTTTTATTGTTTGTTTTTGTTCTGATAGGATAAGTAACACTCGTGGAAGAACAGATCGAAGAAGAAGGCGAGTCCGTAGTTGTTGTAGACATTGCGGGCAGACACGATGGTGCTGCTGGCAAAACCCGAATCATCGCTCAGATAATAGATGAAGGAATAGATCCCTTCAAAGGCCGTCGTATGATTGAGCGTGATCAAAGCCTTCTTTGCCTTGATGCCCTTTATCTGCTGAGAGATCGCCAGAGCGTAGTTTCCGGTGACCGAACAGACTAAAAGCAGGTCTTTTTCCGTCAGGGTTTCCAGCAGGTCCGTATTTTCATTGGCGGAGGTGATGATGCGTATGAGCCTTCCGGTCGTTAAGATCTGCTGCTGAAAGAGTTTGCAGGCATGGGAAGAATCCTCTGCCGTCAGTATGACGATCTGATTTGCCTCTTCAAAGATGTGAAGCAGCTTTTTGAAGGAAGAAGACTGGCAGGATCTTTTGATATCTTCAACCATCGAATTGATGGAGGCGGAGATGTAATTGGAATAATCGGTGTGATCGGTATAGGCCTTGAAGCCGTCCTCGTGCTGTATGATCTCATCGATCGAAGATTTCATCTGGGTATAGGAATCATAGCCGATGTTTTTGATGAAACGCTGGACGGAAGACCTCGATACGTAGCAGTCTTCGGCGATCTTGTAGATACTGATGTCCTTGAGCTGACGCAGATGCATCAGAAAATAACGGGCGATCACGAAGTCCGTATCGTTTTCATCGTTGCGGTTGAGATGTGACAAGAGCGATGTCAAAAGATTGAAACGAACGATGCTGTAGGATGGCTTTCCGTTATTTTTCATACAGAAATAGTATCATCACGATTCTTTGGTGTCAAAAAATGATACCAAATCAAAGAATGGTATCAAAAGCTGAGACCCCAGGAATGTTAGCGTTTACATATAATGAAATTACAAATAAGGGGGAAGATCATGAAACACAATAATAATCCTGTTTTTCCTGAAGGTTTCCTGTGGGGTGCATCCTCTGCAGCCTGGCAGGTCGAAGGTGCGACCACTGAAGATGGCAGAACGCCGGCGATCATTGACCTGAACTCGCAGACCAAGAAGCCTTTCGCGGACAACTCGATCGCTTCTGATCACTATCATCATTACAAGGAAGATGTTGCTTTGATGAAGGAATGCGGCTTCACGAGTTATCGCTTCGGTATCTCCTGGTCAAGGATCATTCCGGCGGCAGACCGCAAAGTCAATCCGAAGGGCCTTGAATTCTACAATAATCTGATCAACGAACTTAAGGCGGCGGGGATCGAACCGATCGTTACGATCTACCACTACGATATGCCTTGCTGGGTCGATGAGAAATACGGCGGCTGGCACGACAGAGCCATCATTGACGAGTTCGATTACTATTGCCGTGTCCTGTTTGAAAACTTCGGCGACCGTGTCAAATACTGGCTGTCCATCAACGAACAGAACATGCAGATCGTCTATGGCAAGTGGTTAGGCGTTGCCAAAGGTCTCACGGATGAAGAGTGGGAAGTCCAGAAATGGCAGATCAACCACATCATGAACATGTGCCACGCAAAGGCGGTCATCGCATGTCATGAAATGGTCGAAGGCGGCAAGATCGGTCCGGTACCGGGTTATGTCCCGATCTATCCGAAATCCTGCAAGCCGGAAGATCAGATCGCTGCCATGAACGCAGAAGAACTGACTGAAAAGATCTGGAACGATACTTACGCTTACAGAGAGTACTCCGGATTTATCAAGAACTACTGGAAAGAGCACAATATCGATCCGCAGATCCAGCCGGGCGACATGGAGTTACTGGCACAGGCCAAGATCGATTTCATCGCCGTCAACTGCTACAGATCCGACTGCGGCAAGTGGCCAGATCCTTCCTACACACAGGAGATCGGTCTCAACAAGTACGGACGCAAGGGCGAATTCATCTACACCAACTGGCCAGGTGAATACGCACTTGACAGAAACCCGTTTGTTGAAACGACAGACTGGGACTGGCACATCGATGGCGTTTGCATGCGTTATGCGCTTCGTTACATGTGGGATCACTACCATCTGCCGATGGTCATCACGGAAGCCGGCTTCGGTGCTCATGAAGACCTCGACGAGAATGGCGAGATCCACGACCAGTATCGTATCGACTATCTCAGAGACTACATCTACAATGTTGGTCTGGCGATCGCAGATGGCGTCGAAGTCTTCGGCTTCAACCCATGGTCATTCACCGATCTGCTTTCCACCGGTAACGGCATGGCCAAGAGATATGGCTTAGTCTTCGTCAACAGAACAGACGATGATTTAAGAGATATGAAGAGATACAAGAAGGATTCCTTCTACTGGTATTCCAAGCTCATCAAGTCCAATGGTCAGGAATGGGGCTACGACATGTCTGAATGGAGAGATTTCACGAAGACCAGTGAGATCGCATCCGATCTGAAAGACAAGATCAAAGATCCTGACTGGAATAAATAATGTCATTATCGCAATAAAGGAAAGGGGAAAAATAATGGCAAAGAAAGATTATAAGAAATTATCTGATGATATCATCAAGGCCTGCGGCGGCGTTGATAATATCCTGTCTGCTTCTCACTGTATGACCCGCTTGAGAATGAACCTGAAAGATTCTTCCAAGCTCAATGTCGAAACAGCCAAGGAGATCCCGGGCGTCATCAACATCGTCGTTCAGAACGGCGAACAGCAGTTCGTCATCGGTCAGGATGTTCCTTCTCTTTATGAAGAAGTCATCAAGAACGACATCAAAGCAGCCGGTTCTGTCGATGATGCAGAAGCATTCAAGGCAGACTCCCAGGCAAAGGGCAATGTCGTTGAGGCGATCCTGTCTTACATCGGCGGTACCTTCTCACCGATCATTCCGGTCTTCATCGCCGGAGGTCTTACCGGTGCGGTCTTATCCTTACTGCAGACATTTGCAGGACTCGATGCGACCAATGGCACCGTCATCGTCTTAACAGCGATCCAGCAGTCGATGCTGTATTTCTTACCGATCTATATCGGTTTCTCCAGTGCGTCCAGACTCAAATCCAATCCGTATCTTGGCGCATTCTTAGGTGCAGTCCTGCTTTATGTCACGATGAACCGTCCGGAAGAACTCAGCTTCTTAGGCATTCCGGTCGCCAATATCGGTTACAACGGACAGATCTTCCCGGTCGTCCTTGGAACTCTGTTCATGTCCGTGATCTACAAGTTCTTACAGAAGAACCTGCCGGTCAATCTCAGAACGATCTTCGTTCCGCTGATCACGATGCTGATCACGGTCCCGGTCACTCTGATCGCCTTAGGTCCGATCGGCTACACGGTCGGTACTGTTCTGGCTAACGCAGTCTTAGGCATCTACCGTGCATTCCCGGCTCTGGCTGTCGCCATCATCGGTGCGACGACGGTCTGGATGGTCTTCTTCGGTATGAACAACGCCACTTATCCGGTCCTCTTCCTCTTACTGGCGGAAGTCGGATCTGACCCGCTGATCTGTACCGGTATGGCTCCGGCCAACGTCGCTGTCGGCGGTGCCTGCCTGGCTTATGCGCTTCTTTCCAAGAAGGAAGAAAACAGACAGGTCGGTATCGGTTCCGGTATCACCGCACTTTGCGGTATCACTGAACCGGGTGTCTATGGCGTCTTGTTCCCGAACCGTTATCCGCTCATCGGCGCAATGGTCGGCGGCGGTATCGGCGGCTTCATCGCCGGTCTGTTCGGTCTCACGCAGTATGTCGTTGCCGGCCCGGGCTTCCTGTCCTTCGCAGCGTATATGAATCCGGATGGCACCTGGGGCAACTTCTGGGGCATGATGGGTGTCATGGTCCTGGCTGTCGTGATCGCCTTCGTCGTCACGTATATCCTGGGCAAGAGAGAAGAAGCAAAGAAAGCTTAAACTTCTTAACAAAATGTTTGTTTTACAGAAAGCGGGGCCTTCCCGCTTTCTTTCACTGAGAAAGGAAGAGATGAAAGAAAAAGGATTTCCGAAAGGATTTTTATGGGGTGCATCCACTTCCGCTTACCAGGTGGAAGGTGCGGCATATGAAGATGGCAAGAAGGCTTCCCAGCAGGACATCATAAACAAAGATTCCTATGAGAAGTTCGGCTTTGCGACCGCTGAGATCGCCTCCGATCAATACCACCACTACAAGGAAGATGTCGCATTGATGAAGGAGATGGGCTTTACGGCGTATCGCTTCTCGATCGCATGGTCGAGGGTCTTTCCGGATGGCACGGGTGAAGTCAATGAAAAAGGCATCCAGTATTACAGGGATCTGATCAAGGAACTCAAAGACAATGATATTGAGCCGATCGTGACCCTGTACCATTACGATTGTCCATGGGCCTTGGTCGAAAAATACGGCGGCTGGCTGGACCGACAGATCGTGAAGGATTTTGAGTATTACGCAAGATACATCATCAACGAATTCAAAGATCAGGTAAAGATCTGGACGACCATCAATGAACAATCCATCATCGTGCAATACTGGACGCAGAAGTGCTACATTCCGGAAGAACTGCTCGATGGCAAACACGATCAATTGCGCTATCAGATCAACCACTACATGAATCTTGCACAGGCCATCGCCAACAAGCTCGTCCATGAGCTCGTACCGGGCGGCATCACCGGTGCGCCATTAGGCTATTCCTGTATCTATCCTTTGACTTCAAAACCGGAAGATGTCATGGCCATGCAGAATGCCCAGGCATTACGCAATGATTACTACACGGATATCTACTTCAAAGGCATCTACAACGAAGCTGCCCAGACCTATCTTGAGGAACATGGTCTGGCTCCGGTCATTGAAGAAGGAGATATGGAACTGATCTCCGATCCGAAAGCGATCTCCGATTTCCTGGCGATCAACTATTACGCATCGGAATGCGCAAGGTGGTGTGAAGATGATGGAAGTGAAACGATGCGCTGGTCAGGTGTCAACCGTTCCGGCAAGAAAGGCGAGATCGATGGCTTTGAGACCCACCCGGGATTCTACAAGATGTGCAAGAATCCTGAGCTTGATACGACGGACTGGGACTGGGCGATCGATCCGATCGGCATGGAATATCTTTTAAGAGATCTTTACAACCGCTATAATAAACCGCTCATGGTCACGGAGAACGGACTTGGCGCCTATGACACGCTGACGGATGACGGCAAAATCCACGATGATTATCGCATCGATTATCTGCGAGGGCATATCGCTGCCTGCAAGCGGGCGATCGACAAAGGCGTCAAACTGCTCGCCTATTGTCCGTGGTCAGCTGTCGATCTGCTGTCGACTTCCAATGGCGTGAAGAAAAGATATGGCTTTGTTTATATTGACAGGAGCGATGATGATCCGAAAGAATGTAAAAGGATAAGAAAGGACTCCTTCGACTGGTATAAGAAGGTCATCGCAAGCAATGGTGAAGAACTCGGATAAAACAGTATATTTCTATTACGTCAGACACGGCAAAACTTTGTTCAACAAGCTCGGCAGGATGCAGGGACGCTGCGATTCGCCGCTCATTGAAGAAGGCATCAAGCAGGCCTGCGCCGCAAAGGAAGCTTTAAAGGATGTGCCTTTGAAAAAGGCCTACACTTCCACAAGTGAGCGCTGCATCGATACGGCTCACATCATCCTGGAAGGAAGGAATGTCCCTCTGGTCTATACAAAAAAGCTCAAAGAAATGTCTTGGGGAGATTATGAAGGGGCTTTGATGTCTGCCTGCCAGGAAGAGATCGACAAAAGAAGGTTCGGCACAAGAGACTGGAGCGATGTCGGCGGTGAAAACCTGCAGATGTTAAAGGAGAGGGTCCTCGATGTCTTTTCTGAAATTTACGAAGATGCGGATGATGGCGATCGCATCCTGATCGTTTCCCATGGTGCGATCTTCATGAATATGATCCATCTCGTCTTCGGCTATGACCTTGACTACCTGCTGAAACTGATGCGGGAACATGGGGAAGCCATGCATCCGGTGATCAACGGCTATGCGGCTGATTTTTTGATCCGAAACGGAAGATTCGAACTTCTTGACCTCAAAGGCCATTATGAAGGCATACTGGAAGATTTAAAAAAGCAGGCTCGCTGAGCCTGCTTTTAAAGAAAGGAAGGAAACCTATTTCATCAAAGAAAGGAACATTTCCTTGATATCTTCGACAGTGACCGGACGTGGGTTGCCAGGTGTGCAGGCATCCTTGAGCGCATCTGCGGAAAGCGCATCGACATCTTCCATCGGGATGACGTCCTTCAATGACATCTGGATACCGACATCTTCGCCAAGCTTCTTAACGGCATTGACGGCTGCAGCTCTCGCTTCTTCCAAAGGCATCGTGTAGGCACCTTCGACACCGAAAGCGTCAGCGATGTCACGGTATTTTTCGCCAGTAACTGGAGCATTGTATGCCATGACGGTCGGAAGCAGCGTTGCGCAAGCCTTGCCGTGTGGCATGTTGTAATAAGCGGATAATGTGTGAGCCATGGAGTGGTCAACACCAAGACCGACGTTGGAGAAACCCATACCGGCGATGTACTGTGCCAGAGCCATAGCTTCTCTTCCTTCCGCTTCGTTCTTGACAGCGCCTCTTAAGTTTTTGGCGATCATGCGGATCGCTTTGATGTGGAACATATCAGAGAGTTCCCAGGCACCGGCTGTGATGTAGCCTTCGATCGCGTGCGTCAGGGCATCCATACCCGTTGCGGCAGTTAAACCCGCCGGCATGGAAGACATCATTTCCGGATCGACGAATGCGACAACTGGGATATCATGAACGTCGACACAGACGAATTTACGTTTGTTTTCCGGGTCTGTGATGACGTAGTTGATCGTAACTTCAGCAGCTGTACCGGCTGTTGTAGGGACTGCTAAGATCGGTGTACAAGGATTCTTGGTTGCTGCAACACCCTCTAAAGATCTGACATCCGCAAATTCCGGGTTGGTATTGATGATACCGATAGCCTTGGCTGTATCCATGGAAGAGCCGCCGCCGATCGCAACGATGCAGTCAGCCCCGGCATCCGCAAAAGCCTTGACGCCTGTCTGTACGTTTTCGATCGTAGGGTTTGGCTGGATGTTGGAATAAAGCGTATAAGCGATGCCTGCTTCATCAAGAAGATCAGTGACCTTTGCGGTGACACCGAATTTGACCAGGTCCGGGTCAGAAGCGACGAAAGCTTTCCTGAAGCCGCGGGCTTTGATCTCAGTGACGACTTCCTTGACGGCACCGGCACCATGATAAGATGTTTCATTCAGTACAAAACGATTTGCCATAAACAATTCCTCCTTCATTCATGCATTTTTCGTGTACACTATCAGTATATCGATTTGTTATAAATTTCACAAATATTTTGACCCATAATACTATATAATATCTGTAACGAAGAAGGGAAGACAAAAGGTCATGAATATTGAGTATATGAAATTCGGGAACAGTCCTAAGACAATGATCCTTTTGCCTGGTCTGAACCTGCAGCCGCTCAGCGAAATGCCCCGTGATTTCAGAAATCTGTACGATATCTTTGCGGATGATTACACAGCCTATATTTTTGAATACCGGGAATCGCCGAAAGAAGGTCTGAAACTTGAAGATATGGCAGATGATGCAGCGCAAGCGATACAAGAACTCGGCTTGAAAGATATCTATCTTTGCGGTGTCTCTTTGGGCGGCATGGTGGCGCAATGGCTCGTCCTCAAGTATCCGCAATACTTCAAAAAGATGGTCTTGTGTTCGACCGTTTCAAAGATCAATGAAGACAACCGCGCCTTCCACTGGGAAGATTTCGCCAGAAAAAAGGACATCATTTCTCTGATCGATCAGTATATGAAGGATGTCTACACGAAAGAATACTACGAAAAAGGGATCGATGTCATGATCTCACTGTACAAGGACATCTCGGATGACAATCTGAAAGACCTCATCTGCTACCTTGAATCGGTCAGAGGCTTCGATGTCACTGACCGGCTTTCGCAGATACAGATCCCTGTAAAAGTCTTCGGTTCAAAAAAAGACAAGCTCTTTACGCTGGAACAGATGAAACAGACAGCGGATCTGATCGGCTGTGAATCCTATTTCTATGAGGGATATTCCCACAAGGTGTATGATGAAGCACCTGATTTCAAAGAAAAGATCTATAATTTCTATAAACAATGAAAGAAGGTTAACAAAATGTCCTGTACAACGATACTGGTAGGCAAAAAAGCATCCTACGATGGTTCGACGATGATCGCCAGGAATGATGACGGTTTCTATGACGTCAAAAAACTGATCGTCGTGGAACCAAAGAAACAGCCAAGAAAATACAAATCGAAGATCGGCCATTTGACGATCGAACTGCCGGATGATCCGATGCGCTATACCTCGACCCCATCCGTCGATACGACAAATGGTATCTGGGCAGCCAACGGCATCAATGAAGCCAATGTTGCGATGACGGCGACCGAGACCATCACATCCAATCCGCTGGTCTTGGGGGCAGACCCTTATGTGGTCTATGAAGAAAAGAAGGGTTCAAAGAAGGAGAAAGCCGGTGGCATTGGCGAAGAGGATCTCGTCGTGCTGGTGCTTCCGTACATCCGTTCCGCAAGAGAAGGCGTGGAGCGTCTGGGCATGCTGCTGGAAAAATACGGCACCTATGAGGCAAACGGCATCGCCTTTGCCGACAAGGATGAGTGCTGGTGGCTGGAGACCATCGGCGGTCATCACTGGATCGCCAAAAGGGTCAAGGATGAGGAATACGTCATCATGCCGAACCAGTTTGGCATCGATTCCTTCGATCTGAAGGATGCCTTCGGCGAGAAGAAGTACCACATGTGCTCTGCCGACCTGAAGGAATTCATCAAAGACAATCACCTCGATCTCAACAAGGGCAAGGTCTTCAATCCGCGCTATATCTTCGGTTTCCATTCTGATGCAGACCACGTCTACAACACGCCGCGTGCCTGGTTCATGGGACGCTACTTCAATCCGAAGACCTACAAGTGGGATGGTGAAAACGCCGACTACACACCGGAATCCGATGATATCCCATGGTCCCTCGTTGCCGAAAAGAAGATCACGGTGGAAGATGTCAAATACGTCCTGTCTTCCTACTATCAGGGAACGCCATACAATCCGTATTCGAATGTGAACGAACCAAAGAAGGCCATCTATCGTCCGATCGGCATCAGCCGTACCGGCGTCATGGCAGTCTTGCAGATCCGAGGCTACATGCCTGAGCCGCTGCAGGGGATCGAATGGATCTGCTTTGGTGCCAATCCGTTCAATACGGTTGTACCGGTTTATGTCAATACGAATGTCATTCCTAAATATCTGTCCGGCACACAGATGGAAGTATCCACGGATACCTTCTACTGGGGTTCAAGACTCATCGGTGCCCTGGCGGATCCGAACTTTGGCACCTGCATACAGTTCATCGAACGCTACCAGATGGCAGTCTCATCCAAGGGACATCAGCTGGTCAATGAATATGACGCGAAGATGATCAAAGACAAGGATTACTCGCTGATCAAAGAAGCCAACGAAAAGATCTGTGAGATGGCAAAGGCAGAAACGCTCAAGACCCTCGATAAAGTCCTGCGTGATGCCAGCATCCATATGAAATGTACCTATAACAGATCTGATAATTAGAACGAAAGTCTCCGCTATGGAGGCTTTTTGTATGATAATAAAAACAGGAAGATGAAGAAATAATGTGAAAAATGAAAACGGATCATCTGGATCTTACTGATGATATCTGCTTTCTTTTTCCTGCAGAAAGGGGAACATATGTTTGTCAAATACATTCCTGATGGTTTTTATTCCTCCCATGGAAACGGGCTGTATCCCTCACACGAGGCGATCTGTGTCATCAATCCTTATGAAGAGGCGATCGAGATCTTTCTGACCTTATATTTTGAAGACCGTGACAAGATGGAAGGCTTCAAGGTGAAAGTGGAAAGCGAGCGGACCCTTCACATCCGCATGGACAAGATCGTCAACGACAAAGGGGAAGGCGTCCCGGTGGATACGCCATATGCGATCAAGGTGGAATGTGAAAGAGAAATTCCAATACAGTATTCCCGTCTTGACACTACACAGGCGGAAATGGGGCTTTGTACGACGATCGTCTGAGATAGTCTTTCTGACGTTTTAAAAAGATAGTACTATAATAAGGACAAAGGAAGACGGCAGGTAAAGGGAAAATGATGAAACGTGAAATGAGAAACTGTTGTTGTATCTGTAGAAACACCCGGAACTGTCGTCAGGGATCTTTTTGATATATAGCGATCTCATAGCCTATTTTGACATAACAGTATCCGGGTGATGAATGTCCGGATTTTTATTTGCCGTTTTCAAAAAAGAAAGAGGGAAAAATACAAATGAAACATATCAAAACATCTGTAAGTGAGCTGATCGGAAATACGCCTTTGCTGGAATTGAAGCACATCGAAGAAAAATATGAACTTCACTCAAAACTGTTTGGAAAGATGGAATATCTCAATGCGACCGGATCGATCAAGGACAGGATCGCAAAGAAGATGATCGAGGATGCGATCGAAAGAGGCGTCTTAAAGAAAGGCTCGGTGATCATAGAACCGACATCGGGCAATACCGGCATCGGCCTTGCGGCAGTCGGCACAGCGATGGGCTTTGAAGTCATCATCGTCATGCCGGAGACTTTCTCGATCGAACGTAGAAAGCTGATCAAAGCCTATGGAGCAAAGATCGTCTTATCCGAAGGATCAAAAGGCATGAAGGGTGCCATCGCAAAGGCACAAGAGCTGGCAGCACAATACGAATCGGCCTTCATCCCGTCACAGTTTGACAACCCGGCCAACTATAAGGCCCACTATGAAACGACGGGTCCGGAGATCTGGGAAGATACGGATGGTGAAGTGGACATCTTTATTTCCGCAGTTGGGACCGGCGGTACGATCACCGGTACCGGAAGATATCTCAAAGAGAAAAACAAAGATATCAAAGTCATCGCCGTCGAACCGGCTGCTTCACCTGTTTTGTCCGGTGGCCAGGCAGGACCGCACAAGATACAGGGTATCGGTGCCGGCTTCGTGCCGAAGGTACTGGATACTTCTGTCTACGATGAAGTCGTCACGGTGAAAAATGAAGATGCGATCAATACAGGTGCGATGTTTGGCAAAACCGAAGGTGTGCTGGTGGGCATCTCCTCAGGAGCTGCTTTATGGGCTGCCATCGAAGAAGGGAAGAAGGAAGAAAACAAAGGGAAGAATATCGTGGTGATCCTTCCGGATTCCGGAGACCGCTATCTGTCAACGGAAATGTTTGACGATAAAGATGAGTGAACTCTTAAGAAAGATACAGATACAAAGAGAAGCGATCGATGATCTCGATCGCTTCTACATCGAACCCTCAAAGGTCATCTCCATCTGCAAGAAGATCAAAAGTCTCTTTTTCCCGGAGTACTTTCCTTTAAAAGATTCCGAACCTTACGTATTTGCCACAATAAAAAACGATCTGAACAAGCAGATCGCCAAAGTCGATATGGACCATGAGAATATCACGGATCGTTTTCTGAAGCGCCTTCCTGCCGTGCAGGAAATGCTGTACAAGGATCTGAAAGCTCTGTACAATGGCGATCCTTCCGCAAAGACCTGTACCGAGATCATTTTGTGCTTTCCCGGCTTTGAGGCTCTGATCTATCATCGCATCGCCCACGAACTTTATGAGGCGGGTGTGCCGATCCTTCCGAGGATCATCAGCGAGTACGCCCACCAGAAGACCGGCATCGACATCAATCCCGGCGCAACGATCGGTGAATACTTCTGCATCGACCATGGTACCGGCATCGTTATCGGCGAGACGGCGGTGATCGGAAAGCACGTGCGTATCTATCATGGTGTGACTTTAGGCGTGCGAAGTTTCCGCAAGGATGAAGATGGAAATCTGCTGAAAGGCGGCAAGCGCCATCCCAATATCGGTAACAACGTCACCATCTACGCCAATGCGACGATACTGGGCGGTGATACTTACATCAAAGACGGAACCGTTGTTCCGGCAAACGCACTGATCCTGCATACACCGGAATGATCAGCTGTTTTCTTCAAGCAGTTCATCGAGGGCTTTTTTAAGCTGGCCAAGATGATCTTCCAGCCTTGTAAGCGGGATGCCACTGTAGCCAAGCAGGACCATGTTTTCTGCTGCCTTGTCTTTCTGAATGTAGTAATCCTTCATCGGATAAAGCCGTATATCCCGTGCTTCGAAAAAGGAAAGGATGTCTTCCTGTTTTTTATCTACAGGAAGTTTCAGCACGAAGTGGGTGCCGCCGCCTGAACCATAGACTTTGATGCGATCACCATAGTTTTCTTCCAGGAAGGAAAGGATAGCGTTGTGTTTCTTTTTTAAGAGATTGCGAACTTTATTTACTCTGGTCTTGTATTGGCCGGAGCGGATATACTTTTCAATGCATAACTGTATCAAAGCGGAAGCCGGCGAAGAGATCAGAAGGTTTTCCTGCAAAGAAAAACGATCAAAGCCGGCCGGCAAAACGATATAGGAGATCCTCAAGTCCGGAGACAGTGACTTGGAGAAAGAACCAAGATAGATGACGCAGTCACTTGCATCAAGCGAAAACAGAGACGGGATCGGACGTTCCTTGTAGCGAAGGCTGGCGTCATAGTCATCTTCAATGATGTAGCTGTGGGTCTTCTTCGCGAAGCTGATCAGCTGCAGGCGTCTTGCGATCGGTAAGATCGCACCCATCGGAAACTGGTGGGATGGGGTCACATAGACGATGGAACGTTTCTTTTCACTTAAGAGATCAACTTTCATGCCGCCTTCATCGACTTCGATTGGAATGAGCTGATAGCCTGCCTGTAAGAACGTGGCACTGGAATCGTCGTGACCCGGTTCTTCCATAAACAGGGTCTGATAGCTTTTTGGCAGTATCTTTAATAACAACGAGATCGAATAATGATGTCCCCCGGTGATCAGCACCTGGTCAGGAGATGCCCGCATATCGCGGGATTCGAAAAGATACTGACAGATCGCTTCCCGCAGTCCATAAAGTCCTGAGGCTTCTTCGTTGAAGAGACTTTCTTTATTTGACAATTCATCCGTTGCTTCCTTCAAGGCACGGCGAAAGCCGCTGGTCGAATAGAGATTTGGTTCCAGTGCGCCATAGCGGAAATCGTATCGGCAGGTCTTTTTCTTTTCTGTTTTCCTGAAAGATAAATTCGCATCTTCCTTTGCCTTTTCATAGCCCGGAAGTTCTTCCACATAAAAACCCGACCCGATGCGTGAACGCACATAGCCTTCGGATTCCAGCTGCTGGTAAGCACTTAAGACGGTATTGCGGCTCAGATGATATTCTTCACAAAGTGCCCTGGTCGCCTTGAGACGTTCACCGGTCTTCAGTTCACCGCTGATGATCTGTTTTTTGAGCTGCCGGCAGATCTGCATGTAGATGGGCTCTGCGGCGGAATGATCGATCTTTAACATAATTGGTACCATTAAATTATACGATATTGGTACTTTTAAGTGAAACGATTTGTTGGTAAGGTGGTATTGAAGGGGGCGTATTTATGACAAACTATAAAACAAGAAGACTTGTCTATACAGCCATGTTTGCGGTGATCAACTACGTGGCATTCACTTATGGAAAGATCACGATACCGGTCACGGCAGGTACTTCGACCGCGATCCACATCGCCAATGCGATCGTCGTTATTTCCGCATTCTTTTTAGGCCCGGTCTATGGCGGGCTTTCCGGAGCGATCGGACTTTCGATCGCCGATATCCTCGATCCGCGCTACATCACTTCAGCACCAAAGACCTTCCTTTTGAAATTCATGATCGGTCTGATCGCCGGACTTGTCGCAAGACACTTCCATCTGAAAGAAAAGACTGAGCGTAAGGAGATCATCCTGATCACTACGACCGCTGCGGTGGCAGGGCTTGGCTTCAATGTCATCGCCGATCCGATCGTCGGATATTTCTACCGCAATTATCTTTTAGGCATACCGCAGGATGCGGCCAAGATCATTGCGACCTGGGTGGCCGGTGCTTCAGCGATCAATGCGGTTGCGTGTGTATTTATTTCTGTTATCCTGTATTTAGCGCTGTACAAGTCATTCTTGCCGCGCCTTCCAAAGGAGTAGTAGATACATGAAGATCATCGTCATCGACGGCCAGGGCGGAAACATCGGAAAGCAGCTGGTCAAAAGCATCAAAGATTCTTTCCCGGATATCCTCATACGGGCGATCGGCACCAATTCAACTGCGACTGCAAATATGCTGAAAGGCGGAGCGGACGAAGCGGCGACCGGTGAAAATGCCTTTATCGTCGCCTGCAGGGAAGCCGATGTCATCATCGGACCGATCGGCATTGCGATCGCCGATGCCTTGTTGGGAGAAGTCTCGCCGGCCATGGCAAAGGCCGTTGGCCAGTCAAGTGCCAAAAAGATCCTGATCCCGTTAAACAAATGTGATGTCCTGGTCCCGGGTGTGGAAGAGAAAAGTACAGGCGAATTACTGGACGACGCTTTGAAGATGATCCGTGCTATAATTTAAGAGTCTTACTGAAGTAAGGCATTCAGACAGAAGTCTTTAAAGAAAACAAAAACATATCGATATCATGAAGGTATCGCTTTCTTGGCAAAAGAGGGAGATACCTTTATTTTTGGAGAAAATACTATGAACAACACAAAAAATCTCGTTCTGACGGCGATGTTTATTGCGATCGGCGTCATCCTGCCGCAGGCCTTCCACATGATCCCGAATGCCGGCAGCATCATCCTGCCGATGCATATCCCCGTTCTGATCGCGGGCTTTGCGGTCGGCCCTTTGCTGGGAGCGGTCTGCGGATTCTTTACACCGCTTCTATCCCACCTGATCTTTTCGATGCCGCCGGCAATGATACTTCCATCGATGCTTTTTGAGCTGACGGTCTATGGTCTGATGACCGGACTTTTGAACAAAGTGATCAAAATGGAAAAAGGGATCGTCAAAAATTACATCGTTTTGATCGGTGCGATGCTTTGCGGAAGGATCACCTATGGCATCCTCAACGCATTATTCTTCAGGGCCGGGGCGTATTCTTTGCAGGCCTGGCTGTCCGCTGCCTTTATCACGGCCGTTCCGGGCATCCTCATTCAGCTGATCCTGATCCCGATCCTTGTCGATCGTCTTGAAAAAGCACATCTGATTTAAATGAAAAAGGGATATGGCCTAAGCCATATCCCGATTTTTTTTCTCTTTTCTGATTATTCGATGGTGACGGTCTGTTTGGTCTCGATCGATTTCTGTTCCTTGGAAGGAAGAACGATATTTAAGATACCATTCTCGAATCTAGCCTTGACGTCTTCTGCCTTGATGTTTTCGCCGACATAGAAGCTTCTTGAGCAGGTTCCGAACCTTCTTTCCGAACGGATCAGATTGCCTTTGGCATCCTTTTCTTCATTGGAGACATTGTGGGTCGCCTTGATGTTGAGATAGCCATCGACTAAGTCCATCTGTACATCTTCCTTCTTGTAGCCCGGAAGTTCAATGTCGAGGTTATAGTAACCATCTTTTTCATAGACATCTGTTCTCATCACAGAGTTGTTATATACCGGTTCTTTCGTGAAGAAACCATCTAACATATCATCGAATACATCATAATTTCTAGGAAAATACTTCATACTTATTTACCTCCTGTTAAGGGATCTTTATTTACCCTACACCTATATCTTAACACTTTGTTTAGCACTGTCAAGTATAAAGTGCTAGCATTAGTGATAAATAAGTGCTAAAGATTTCATGAGATAATACAGATAGGAAGAAAAGAAAGAATAATACAGAGAAAAGGAGAAACTTATGCCGAACAAACAGGATTTCAAGCTCTTTTGCGAAAAGATCGGCGGCTGGCAGGAGAGATATATCGCCAAGCGTAATCAGGAATACATCGAACTGTTACAAAGGGAAGATCATAAGGCAAGTGAGAACTTCTGGGATCTTTACAGGAAGATGAAACAGGATAAAAGAGATGCGGGTGTTGCGATCTATGATCTGCGTAAAAGCAATTTCGATCTGTATCTTCACATCCTCTTTGCCGAAGGTGCGATCACCTGGGATGATCTTGAAGATTTTTCGGACGAACTGAAGCAATCGCTTAAACGCCGCTTTGAAGACTAAAAAAAGACCCGCAGGTCTTTATTCGAATAATGGAGTAGAATAGTAGCGCTCGCCCGTATCCGGAAGGATCGTGACGACCGTTTTTCCTTTGCCTAATTTTTTGGCCAGCTGCAAAGCTGCCGCAACATTGGTGCCGGAAGATATGCCGCACAGCAGACCTTCTTTTCTGGCAAGCAGTTTGGCCATGCCGATCGCAAGCTCATCAGAGACGATACAGATATCATCGTAGATGTTCTGATCCAGGATCTCCGGGATGACGCCATCACCAATGCCCATCTGAAGGTGTGTGCCGATCTGCTTGCCCGAGAGGATTGCCGCATTTTCCGGTTCGACTGCCCAGATGGTGATGTCCGGGTTGTGCTTCTTTAAGACTTTGCCGATACCGGTAAGCGTTCCGCCTGTTCCGATGCCGGAGCAGAAACCATCGATCTTCGGAAGATCTCTGATGATCTCTTCACCGGTCTGTTCCTGCGCCTTTACATTGGCAGGGTTTTCAAACTGGCCGGGCACAAAGACGAACGGATCTTCCCTGGCTGTATTGGCAACGATCTTCTGGCACTTCTCGATGCAGGCACCGATATTGCCTTCATCGTGGACCAGACGGATCTGGGCACCATAGAGCTGTATGAGCTTCCTTCGCTCAACGGATACGGAATCAGGCATGACGATGATGACACGGTAGCCTTTGATCGCTCCTATCATTGCCAGGGCAATGCCCTGATTACCGGATGTGCATTCCACGATCACGGAGTTTTCGTTCAGAAGACCTTTGCTTTCCGCATCTTCGATCATATTGAAAGCCGTCCTGGTCTTGATCGAACCGCCGAGATTGACAGCTTCGAATTTGACATAGATATCCGCAAAATCAGGATCGACGATCCTCTTAAGTTTTAAAAGCGGCGTATTGCCGATCGCATCAAGTGTATTTGTATATAACATAGTCTTTACCTTTTCAAATGATACCACAGCTTGAGATGTTTAGACCTGCATATCATTTCAAAAGCTGTCTGATCTCTTTTCTGACTGAAGTATAATGAAAAAAAGAAAGACCCGAAAGAAAGGTGCGAATATGAAAAAGATCATAAGTGTTCTGCTGGCCTTGTTGTTATGTCTGAGCTTAAGCTCCTGCAATAAAAAGAAGGAACTGAAAGATGATATCTACATCTTTTTTACCAGTGATGTCCACTGTGGTGTCGATCAGGGAATGACCTTCGCCGGTCTCAAAGCTTTAGTGGAAGATACGAAAAAGGAACATGAATATGTGACGCTGGTCGACTGTGGTGATTACATACAGGGCGGTGCGATCGGAACATTATCCAAAGGTGAGCTGATCATCTCTTTGATGAACGATGTCGGCTATGACATCGTCACCTATGGAAACCATGAATTTGACTATGGCGTGGAACAATTGAAGAAGCTTCGTTCCATGATGAACTTTGATACGGTCTTATGCAATGTGAAATATGACGGCGAAAAAGGAAATGCCTTTGAAGGCGTTGCCCCATACAAGATCGTGGAATACGGTGATTACAAAGTAGCGTACCTTGGCATCCTGACACCGGATACCATCATTACTTCAACGCCATCCTTCTTTATGGAAGGTGATCGCTTTGTTTATGATTTCTATGGAGGCGATGGCGGGGATGAACTTGCGGCAAGGATACAGGAAAGCGTCGATGCGGCAAGAAAAGAAGGCGCGGACTATGTCGTTGCCTTATCGCATTTGGGTTCGGTGGAAGATCCATACACTTCGATCTCGATCATCAACAAGACGGAGGGCATCGATGTCTTCTTTGACGGCCACTCCCACTCTTCGATCATCGAAGACCGTTATCCGAACAAGAACGGCGACGATGTGCTTCTTTCCTCGGTCGGAACGAAACTGCAGAGCGTCG
This sequence comes from Solobacterium sp. UBA3303, assembly GCA_002362065.1. GTDB lineage: Bacteria > Bacillota_I > Bacilli_A > Erysipelotrichales > Erysipelotrichaceae > Colivicinus. Next base: position 7,410 of record DESX01000069.1, on the reverse strand, counting down.
GTGAACTCATCATCGGCAAAGATGGAAACCTCTCGATCGTACAGATTGAAGAATACGATGGAAAAGATGAGACGATGAACGGCCAACTTGAGGCAGCGTTTGGAAAACTCGATGAGATCCTCTCACAGAAGATCTGTCCACTTGACCATGACATGTACATCACCGATGCAGAAAACATCCGTATGGTCAGGGCCCGTGAGACGACGATGGGTGACTTTGCGGCAGATGCGGTCCGTTACGTGATGGATTGCGATATCGCGTTGATCAACGGCGGCGGCGTCAGATCCAATATTTCGGCAGGAACCATAACTTATGGCGATCTGCTCAACGTCATGCCTTTCCAGAATGAACTCGCATCCTGCTACGCGAGCGGCCAGCAGATCCTTGATGCCCTGGAATTCGGTGCCAGACTGACGGAAGGGATCTATAAACTCGACGGCAATGCGGTGGGTGAACACGGCGGTTTCCTGCAGGTCTCGGGTCTCAAATACACGATCGATACTTCCATTCCGTCAAGCGTCATCATGGATGCCGACAGCATGTTTGCCGGCTACAGCAACGATGATCGAAGAGTGAAGGATGTCTATGTCCTTGAGAATGGCGAATACGTGCCGATCGATAAGGATAAGATCTACTCCGTCGCTTCCAGCAATTACCTCCTTTATGCCAAAGGTGATGGCAATTCTGCCTTTGAGGGCTGCGAAAGGATCGTGGAACACGGCATGATCGATGTCAACGGTCTGATACAGTATGTACAGGAGATCGGCGATCTTACGGGCAAATACGTCGATGTGGAAGGAAGGATCATCGTTGAATAAAAGGTCTCTTCCTTGCAGATGATTCATTAAAGAAAACTACAGATCAAAAAAATCGCAGAGTGTGTGTTGATCTCTGCGATTTTCTATTCTGTACGTAATGCGATGACCGGATCCTGCTTGGCGGCTTTTTTCGATGGAATGAAGCCGGCGATGATCGTCAGGAATATAGAGATCAGGATCAGGGCGATGGCCGCTTCCTTTGGAAGTACGGCATTGACATCGTAGTTGTTGGCCACCTCGTGAATGATCTTGTTGATCAGCGGAAGGGAAGCCAGGGTCACGCCAACGCCTAAGAGCCCGGACAGGGCACCGATGATGAAGGTCTCCGCCGAGAAGATCGAAGAGACATTGCGCTTGGAGGCACCCATGGCTCTTAAGATACCGATCTCTTTGGTGCGTTCAAGCACGGAGATCAGCGTGATGACGGCGATCATGATCGATGAGACCACCAAGGAGATCGACACGAAGGCGATCAGCACATAGGTGACCACATCGACGATCGTCTTGACCGAAGACATCAGGATACCGGTGATATCGGTATAGCGGACTTTTTGATCCTCATCCGCATTTTCGTTGTATCTGTCTAAGAAACTTAAGAAGTTTTCCTTGGATTCAAAATCCTTGAAGTAGAAGGAGATTGATGTCGGATCTTCAAGATCCTGATAACCTAAGGCGATCAGGTTGGAGGATACGGATTTTTCTTCCGTACCGGACATCATCGTCTCCATCAGACGGGAGAGCTCATCCTGGTTCATGTTGAACTGGAAAGCTTTTGCGAATTTGTCGGTGTCAAAGCTCATCAGATCTTCCGAGAAGAGGTCGCCAAGCTTGGAGAATGTCTCTGTCATCGGCTCCATCATCTGTGCTGTTGCCGAACCGATCTGGCCGGCGATCATCATGACCGTGAAGTCATTGATCATCTGTGTAATGACGGCGGATGTATTCTGCAAGGCTGTCTGGTTTCCCAGCTGCAAAGCCACGAGTTCGGTGCTTCTGAGCTGTACGCCGGTTGAGGAAGAGTAGATCGCATCATTTTCTTCCTTGACGTAATTGAGTTTTCCTTCTTCCGCGATGGCACTCAGGCTGTCGTAATAGCCCGCAAACATCGAGGCCACACCCTGCGCGAGCAGTTCGTACTGGGCATTGGTGATCATGTCCAAGATCGGTGTGATATCGTTGCCGCCGAATTCCGCGATGTACTGCTGCGAGCTGGCGAGCAGTGCTTTTGCGAATTTCTTGTAGGCATCGCCGTTGATCGAAGCGGCTGCCTCCTTGATCTGTTCCGGATCGAGGGTCAGGATCGTCTGAGTGACCGGTTCGACCGGCTGCTCGCCTTCGGCAGGCGGGATCTCTTCTTCGATCGTTTCGATGTGTGCCGCATCAAAGGCGTTGACCTGCTGCTGCAGGAAGGAAGAGTTGACCAGGGTGAATATGCCTGTCAGCAAAGTTTTGTCTGGCGTATTGGCGATCATGTCTGCCGCAGTCTTCGCGGAATCCATGACGATCTTCTGCATCATTTGTTCATCGACCGTTTCGAATTTGAAGCTGTCTTCGTCGATGTTGATCTTGAAGGCATCCTTCAGCATATCCTCATCAACACTGACCATCTCGTTGAAGTCAAGTTCCTGTCCCTCTTCTTCGTTGACTTCGTCAAACTTCTTGCCGGAAAAGACATCGACATCCCTGTTGGCAAGCTGTTTGGAGACGATGGCGGTCCCTGCGGCTTCCTGTATGACGTACTGACATAAGTCTTTGCGGTAACAGATGCCCGGATTTAAGGCCATCGAGTTGTTTCCTTCCTTGAGGCAGACGATGCCGACGATATTGAGTTTCAAAGATCTTGCGTAGAGATCACGCATGTAGGCGTCATCCGAAGACATATCTTCGTAGACGTCGTATTTGACGTTGTAACGGTAGACATCACTTGGCTCGATCAGTCTCAGATCGATGCTCATGAGGTCTTCATAGCTGTATTCCCGCGGTTCGTTGCGAACACCCGCCTCTTCGCCGGCCATGACATTGGTGATGATCGTGCGAAGCTCCGAGGTATCTCTTAAGCCTAAGGAATAGACCAAGAGGTCCGAGATCGAATTGGGCTCAGATAATACAAGCAATAATTCATCGTAGCGTTCAGGCCAGCGGCCGGCTAAGACGTCGTACTGGTCTTTGTAGGATGAGGTGTTGTCCGACATCTCGGAGAAGACGGAATTGCCGCCCATCGAGAAGGAGGACATGAAGGAGCTTGCTTGCGAAGAATACATCGTCGACATCAGAGAGGACGGGTTGAGCTTCGCGAGATTGTCTGCCGCATCGATCGTGTAGATGAGAGGACGGATCGAATAGGCGTAATTGATATGGGTGACATCATCCCTGTATTCATCGGGATGATCATCGAGGTATTGTTTCAATGATTTGAGGTCGTTGGTGCCGATCGCCGAGAACATCGTGGTCAGATACTGACGTTCACGCACGTAGTTTCCTTCGCTCTTGTAGTTTTCCCTGTCGGACACCATCGTTAAGATCGCCGAAGTCGCATCGGCCGTTTCAGACGTGATCGTCAATGGATACGAAGAGAGGGTATCTTCCTGTATCTTGTCGATGTAATTCTGGAAACCGGTCGATAAGGATGTGATCAAGGCGATGCCGATGATGCCGATCGATCCGGCAAAGGCTGTCAGGATCGTCCTTCCTTTCTTGGTCAGCAGATTGTTGAAGGAAAGCGAGAGGGCCGTCAGATAAGACATGTGGGCCTTTTTGACCTTCTTCGGTTTTTCATCGATATGATCGTTTTCATCGGTGAACGGGTTGGAGTCGGAGATGATATGGCCATCCTTGAGATTGACGATGCGGTTAGCATATTGTTCAGCCAGTTCCGGGTTGTGGGTGACCATGACGACGAGCCGGTCTTTGGCAACTTCCTTGAGCAGCTCCATGACCTGTATCGAAGTCTTGGAATCAAGAGCTCCGGTAGGTTCATCCGCCAGAAGGATATCGGGATTGTTGACTAAGGCTCTGGCAATTGCGACTCTTTGCATCTGACCGCCGGACATCTGATTTGGCTTTTTGTGCGCCTGTTCCTTTAGACCGACTTCTTCAAGAGCTTTTAAGGCTCTTTGTCTTCTATCTTTCCTGGAGATGCCGCCGATCGTCAAGGCAAGCTCGACATTGGATAAGACGCTCTGGTGCGGGATCAGGTTGTAGGACTGGAAGACGAAGCCGATCGTATGATTGCGGTAGGTATCCCAGTCTCTGTCCTTGTAGTTCTTGGTCGAGACGTTGTTGATGATCAGGTCGCCGTCATCGTAGCGGTCGAGGCCGCCGATGATGTTCAAAAGGGTCGTCTTGCCCGAACCGGAAGGTCCGAGTATTGCGACGAATTCGTTATCGCGAAGATCGAGAGACACGTTGTCGAGCGCCTGCTGGACGAGGTCTCCGGTCTTGTAAGTCTTGGAAATGTTCCTTATTTTTAACATAAAATGATTTTAACATCAAAAATAGTACGTTTACACATACTATGCATGGATTAGAAAATGTTTTACACAGCGGGATATCGATTGAAATACATAAAGGAAGAAAGGCTCTTATGCCGTATAATAATTACGATGAGAAACAAATACAAAAGTGTCGGACTGGATTACGATCTGATCGTTGACAAATACAGGAATATTTACGAATACGAAGAGACAGCCAATGCCTATCTTTCCGATGAGTTTTTCAGACAGCTGGAAGATATGCTGGATGAGGAAGACTACGCGATGGCCAAGGATGCGGTGAAAGGCTTATACATTCTGGCGAGCGAGCTTTGCATGTACCCTTTGTATGAAAGACTTTTAGAGATCTACGAAGATCTTGAATATGAGATGTATGGTGATGTGATGGGACATTACCGTGATATGTTTGATGTCTATACGCGCATCCGGGGTGTCTTCAATGCGTGACTGTGTCGTCGTCGGAGCCGGCCACGCGGGCGTGGAAGCCGCACTTTCTCTGGCACATGCCGGAAAGGATACGGTCTTAGTCACCATTAAGCTTTCCCATATCGCCAAGATGCCTTGTAACCCGTCGATCGGCGGACCGGCCAAAGGCGTGGTCGTCAGAGAAATTGATGCCTTGGGAGGCGTGATGGGAAAGATCGCCGACAAGACAGCTCTGCAGTTCAAGATGCTCAATACCACCAAAGGACCGGGCGTCTGGAACATGCGTGTGCAATCAGACAAACTCGAATACTCCAAAGCGATGCAGGAACTATGCATGCATACCGATCATCTTGAAGTGATCGAAGATATCGTCGAGGAAGTTATATGTGAAGAGAAGAAATTCAAGGCGGTGCGTTTAAAAGAACATGGCCTCATTGAAGCGCGATCCTGTATCCTGACCACAGGCACCTATATGGATTCCACAGTCATGATCTCATCCGATACGAGATCGGAAGGACCGGATGGCGACAAGACGACGAAGGATCTCTCACAATCGTTACGAAATCTCGGTCTCAAGCTTTTCCGCTTAAAGACCGGTACGCCGCAGCGCGTTCTGACTTCATCGATCGATTTTTCAAAGACCAAATACGAACCGGGGGCAAATGAGTTCCTGCATTTCTCAGAAGAAACGAAGAAAGAAGAAGTGCGTCCGTTTGAGAAGCAGATCCCGTGTTATCTGACCTATACGACACCGGAGACGTTAGAGATCATCAAAGAGAACCTCAACAAGTCTTCGATGTATTCGGGTGTGGTCAAGGGCGTCGGTCCGCGCTATTGTCCTTCGATCGAAGACAAGGTCGTCCGCTTTGCCGACAAGGAAAGACACCAGCTCTTCCTCGAGCCGGAATCCCTGTCGCTGGATACGACCTATATACAGGGCTTTTCCACCTCAATGCCAAGAGACGTACAGGAAAGAATGGTCCATTCTTTGATCGGTTTAGAGAATGCAAAGATCATCAAGTATGCCTACGCGATCGAATACGATGCGATCGATCCGTTGCAGGTCAAGGCTTCCCTGGAACTCAAGGAGATCGATGGCCTCTTCATCGGCGGACAGATCTTAGGAACCTCGGGCTACGAAGAAGCGGCGGGCTTGGGCCTGATGGCCGGCATCAATGCAAGGCGAAAGCTCGATGGGCAAGAGCCATTGATCTTAAAGAGAGATGAGTCCTATATCGGTGTCATGATCGATGATCTGGTCACCAAGGGCACGAACGAGCCATATCGACTGCTGACATCCAGGGCGGAATATCGCCTGCTGCTCAGACACGACAATGCCGATCAAAGGCTCACAAAATACGGCTATGAGAATCATCTGATCTCAGAGGAACGGTATCAGAAGTTCTTAAAGAAACTCGAAGATATCGAAAGGCTGAAAGAGGAACTCAAAGACTTAAGGATCGAAAAGGAAAGCGGCATCAACGACTATCTTTCAAGCCTTGGCTTTGAAAATGAGACCGGTTCCCATAACGCTTATGAACTGTTGAAGCGTCCGGGCGTCGGACTTTGTGAGATACTGAATATAGCAGGTGTATCCTTTGACGAAGAGATCGCAAAACAGGTCGAGATCGAAGTCAAATACGAAGGCTACATCTCAAAGGCCCGCAAGGAAGCGGACCGCATGCGCAAGATGGATGAGGTCAGATTATCCGATGACCTTGACTATCTGCATATCGATAACCTGGCTTTAGAAGCCAGGGCAAAACTGGATAAGATCAGACCATCGTCCTTGGGACAGGCATCGCGCATTTCCGGGATCAACCCGAGCGATATACAGGTCCTGGCGATCTATCTGAAACAGAACAAGAAAAATTAACAGGAGGAAAATTATGTACTACGAGATCATTGGCGGTTCATTCCCCGCAGTCAACGTCGTCCTGAACGAGGGCGAAACAGTCGTTACGCAGTCCGGCGCAATGGCGTGGGCAGACGAAGATATCGAGATGTCCACCAACGCGGAAGGCGGCTTATTGAAGTCACTTGGCAGGATGTTCTCCGGTGCCAGCCTGATGTTTGTCAGACACACAGCACAAAGAGATGGTTCCAGGATCACCTTCTCAGCAAGCTTCCCTGGTACGATCCGCGAATTCAAAGTCGACGCAGATCATGAATACTTTGCACAGAAATCAGCATTCCTGGTTGCCGAGGAAGGCGTCAATATCGACGCATCCGTCAACAAGAGATTCTGGGCCGGCCTTTTAGGCGGTGAGGGTTTCATCCTGCAGAAATTCACAGGTGAAGGATCGATGCTGGCAGAGATCGACGGTTCCGTCGTTGAACTCGAACTCGAAGCAGGCGAATCGATCAAAGTTGAAACAGGCCACGTTGCCCTGTTTGAATCAAGCGTCACTTATGATGTTGAATCCGTTTCCGGTTTCAAGAACGTCTTCTTTGGCGGACAGGGTCTCTTCTTAACGACACTGACGGGTCCGGGCAAAGTATGGCTGCAGACTTTGACGGCACAGGATATGGCACAGAAACTTGTTCCATATATGCCATCCTCTTCAGGCGTCACCGTTTCATCCAGCTCATCATCGAGCAGCAACTAAAAACCAACGCATGAAAAAAGGAAGATCTCTAGCGGTCTTCCTTTTCTATGTGTGCCGGGCATGGCA
>DESX01000013.1 GCA_002362065.1 Solobacterium sp. UBA3303 | reverse complement strand
AGCGCTGAGAATCGCACTTCTGTAAATATCACTAAGAATCATGGTACCCTGGGGCACAGGGGATCCGATAAACTCGGGTGATCTGAACACACTGGTGTTCTTGACCGAGAAGCCCCCACCTCTAAGCGTCAGCATAGGTGGTGGGAGTATGTCACTCGTTGATCAGATGTTCCAGCTTTTCCTTTTCTTCCAGGATCCCTTTTAACAGATCCGTATAATCCATCTTTGTCTCTGCCCTTAAAAGTTCTGTGATCTCCACGACTTTTTCATATAAAGGCGTTAAAGAAAGATTTCCGGAAACACCCTTTAAGGCATGTGCCGCCTTGAAGCCTTCTTTCAGGTCGTTATTTTCAATGGCAGCCTTAAGATCATCAAAGGATCTTTCCGCCACGATCATTGAAACCATCCGCAGATAAAAATCTTCTGAATTCATGCATAAGTTGAGACCTGTTTTGACATCTGCACCATATTCTTTCAGCTTATCGATCGTTAACATATTTCACCTCCGCTGTCCTTGATTTCATTCTACAGGAAAACGAAGCTTTCTTCATCTTTTCCGCAAACGAAAAAGCAGGTTTCCCTGCTTCCTCATTGTTTTCGGATCAAAATGATTATTTGATGATCGGTTCGAGCCACTGTTCAGGAACTTCGAAGCCCAGCAGTTTGACGACCGTTGCCGCAACGTTGGCCAGACCGAAGTCGCCTTCTTCCTTGACTTCCGTTCCTTCCGGACCATTGTAGATCGCAAACGGAACTTTTGCCAGGGAGTGAGAAGTCTTTGGTTTTGGTGAACCATCCGGGTTCTTGCCCTTGTCATACATCTCATCGGAGTTGCCATGGTCTGCCGTAACGATCAGGGTGTAGTCCATCTTGTCGCAGGCATCCATCAGACGTCTCAACTGCAGGTCAACGGATTCAACGCCGATCAGAGTTGCTTCATAGTTGCCGGTATGACCAACCATGTCACCGTTCGGGTAGTTGCATCTTAAGAACTGGTATTTGCCGGATTCGATCGCTTCGACCATGTGATCGGTAACTTCAGTTGCCTTCATCCAAGGCTTGAGATCAAATGGAATGATATCGGAAGGGATCTCTTCCCAGGTCTCGAGTTCATCCGAGAATTTTTCAGAACGGTTGCCGTTCCAGAAGTAAGTCACATGGCCAAACTTCTGTGTTTCGGAACATGCGTAGGAAACAACACCCTTGTTGACCAGGTACTCAGACATCGTGTGCTCGATGTGCGGTGGTTCAACTAAGAAGTGATCAGGCAGCTTGAGGTCGCCATCGTACTGCAGCATGCCTGCGTAGTATACGTTTGGCTTTTTAGGCATTTCAAATGCGTCAAAGCCCTTGTTCATATAATCGAAAGCCTTGGAAAGTTCGACTGCACGGTCGCCTCTGAAGTTATAGAGGATCACTGCATCACCATCATCGATCGTACCGACAGGTTTTCCATCCTTTGCGACAACAAAGCCCGGTAAATACTGGTCGGTATAACCGCCTTCTTCACGCAGTGTTTCGATCGCTGCTCTTGCGCTTTCGAAGCATCTGCCATCACCCATGACATGGATGTGCCAGCCCTTTTCAACCATTGACCAGTCAGCTTCGTAACGGTCCATCGTGATGGACATTCTGCCGCCGCCCGATGCGATGCAGGCATGGAAATTGTCATCGTTTAATTCCTTGAGGACATCTTCAAGCTGATCGACGTACTGTAATGCACTGGTCTCCGGTACATCTCTTCCGTCCAAGAGGATGTGGACGCGTACTTCATTGGTACCCTGTTCCTTACATCTTTTCAGCATTGCGATCAGATGGGAAATATTGGAATGGACGTTGCCATCCGACAGTAAGCCGATGAAATGCATCTTTCCGTTATTGGTCTTTGCAAATTCCGTCGCACCCTTCCAGGCATCGGAATCAAAGATCTTGCCGCTTTCGATGGATTCATTGACCAGTTTCGCACCCTGCGAATAGATCTGTCCGCAGCCAAGGGCATTGTGACCGACTTCAGAGTTGCCCATATCGGCATCGGAAGGAAGTCCGACTGCCGTACCGCTGGCTTTGATCGTCGTGTGCGGCCACTTGCTCATGAGTTCATCGATCTGAGGCTTATAAGCATGTAAAACGGCATTGCCGTTATCCTTTTCAGTCCAGCCTACGCCGTCCATGACCACTAATACAACCGGTTTGTTCATAATCGTAGTTTCTCCTTGTTCTATTTTTCTTTTGAGACATCTATATGATATCGTCTCTTCCTTTTCCGTTCCAGCTTTATTATCAATTTTCTGACAAGAAACTATTTCAGCAGCTGCAGCAGTTCTTCTTTCGACATTGCCGCCAGCGAAACGCTCTGACCATCCAGAACCGAATCGGCAAGTTTGGCCTTGCGCTGCTGCATGTCGATGATCTTTTCTTCGATCGAATCTTCCGCAATGATCTTATAGACCGTGACGACGTTCTTCTGCCCGATGCGGTGTGCTCTGTCGGTCGCCTGGTTTTGGGCTGCAATATTCCACCACGGGTCGTAGTGTATGACAATGTCGGCACCCGTCAGATTGAGTCCGGTGCCGCCCGCCTTCAATGAGATCAGAAACAGCGGTACGTCTTTTTCATTGAAGTCTTCCACAAGTCTCAGACGCTCTTCCTTTTTGGTCTGGCCAATGATCTTGTAGTAAGGGATCTTCTGCTTATCAAGCTCCTTCTCTAAGATCTCCAGCATCGAAGTAAATTGTGAGAACAAAAGGATCTTGTGACCTTCGGCGATCGCATTGGAAATCAGCTCGATGCAGGCCTGCCGCTTCGCGCTTTCTTCGCCAAAGTCTTCATAGACCAGTTTCGGTTCGCAACAGATCTGTCTTAATTTCATCAGCTCCGCAAGGACAGCGATCTTATTCTGTTCAAAGGATGCATCATCCACGAACTTCGAGATCTTCAATACCTGCGAATCATAGAGCTTTCTTTGTTTATCGTCAAAGCGAACTTTAATGATCTCTTCGAGCTTATCCGGAAGATCCGCTAAAACATCCGCCTTTTTGCGGCGCAGGATGAACGGTGCGATCATGTTCTTGAGACGTTCCATCGCCCTTTCATCATTTTCTTTGGCGATCGGTGCTTCATAGCGCTGCTTGAAAACTTCATAGGAAAACAGGAAGCCCGGCATCAGATAATCAAAGATCGACCAGAGCTCACTCAGGTTGTTTTCGATCGGTGTTCCCGTCAGGGCAAAACGCCCCTTGGCCTTGATGACCTTGCAGGCCTTGGCATTGGCCGTCGTATAGGTCTTGATGTATTGCGCCTCATCGAGGATCTCATAATCAAAGTTCACATCCTCGTATTCGGCAATATCCCTTCTGAGCAGATCATACGAAGTGACCAGGACATCGTAATCCTGATATTCCTTGATGATCTTGTTTCTATCGCTTTGCGTTCCGGCGATCGCTGCGGCCTTTAAGTCCGGCGTAAAGCGGCGGATCTCCGAAAGCCAGTTGTAGATCAAAGAGGAAGGACAGACGACTAAAGAGGTCTTTCCTTCGTTTTCCTTGTTGTTGAGCAACAGTGCGAGGATCTGTATCGTCTTGCCTAAACCCATCTCATCGGCCAGGATCCCGCCAAAGCCGAAATGCGACAGGGTCCTTAACCACTGATAGCCGTTTTTCTGGTAGGAACGCATGACCTCCTTCATGGAAGAAGGCACTTCAAAATCGGATTCCTTGATCGTCTTGAAGTCCTTGACGAGCTTTCGGAAATGAGCATCCCGATGATCGTATATGGCTTCATTGCTTTCAAGGACCTTGTCAAGATAAAGAGCCCGGTAGGAAGGCACATGCATCTTCCCGGCAACGAAGTCCTTCAATGAAATGTTCAAAGAGGACAATAAGGCATCGAGAGTCTCGAGATTCTCATCATCGGTGCGAACCAGGTCACCGCTTTTCAGTTTGTGGTATTTCTTTTTCTGCCGGTAGCTGTTTACGATCGCTGCGAGTTCCTCAAGGGAAATGTCTTCACTCTTGATGTCGAGTTCGAGCAGGCCGTTGTCAACTTTGACACCGACGCTCAGATTCGTGCGCCGTTTGACCTTCAGACGGTCAAAGGAAGCGGTGGAGTGGACATCGCCATGTTTCATCAATTGCGGTATGAGATCTTCCATGATCTCAAAGATGACATCATCGCCGCCCATGACGAAAAATTCATTCTTCTCATCCCGGTCATAGAAGACTTTGCCGATCAGCTTGCCGATCATTCGTTCCGATCCGTAATCACGGCTGTTGTCGTGGGCACCATTGAGGATATCAAATTCCTTTTCTCCATAGGAGACTTTCGCCTTGCACAGGATCATGCCGTCGGCCACATCGAAGTAAAAATCATAGGAAGGTTTCGGCGGGATGTAACGCTCATAGAGGTCCCTGTTGTTTTCAAAGACCTCAAATTCCTCCCTGAGTTTTGGAAGTACATGGTGATAGAAGCGTCCCAGCTGCTTTTTGCCGATCGTCAGATCGACATCCGTGGTTGAGATGCTTTGCTTCAGAGAGTGGATCATCTCCATATGGGAAGGATCGACCTGATATAAGATCTTATCCTTGAGACAATAGCCATAGGAGGAGCCTGAGATCAGCTCCGGCAGTTTGCCGCTGAGTCGCACACCGGAAAATCCGTCTTCCCGGAAATAGCCCGAAACGCTAAGATAGGTCTTTGGCATCGCCTCATCGAGGGTAATGTCGTATTTTTCGTTCGTCTTTCCGGACTTGTCGTTCATTTCGATCAGATTGCCTTTGCACAAAGCGAAGAATTCATCGAGCCTTGCCCCGTATAAAAGGATGTCCTTTCTGATGGAGAAGTAAGCTGATTCTGAGTTTTCATAGCGATCGAGGCTGCGGATCTCGTCCCTGGTCTTTTCATCGCTGACAGCCTTTTCGATGAACTCGTAATAAGGCTTAGACTCCTCATCAAAATCATGGCCATCAAAATGGATCCATCTGCGGCTGGTTATCATGAAAACCTGCTTGTTTTTATAGGCATCAACGAGATCTTCAAGATCCTTGACGACAAAGGTCTTATCACCCTCAGTACCAATGCGAAAACCCGCTTTCAGGATGCCATCACGTTCATATTCAAGTTTCGGAACGAGCTGCACATCATTCAATGTGCTTTCTTCCGCTTTTGCTTTCGAAAGGTTGCCGTTATCGGAAAAATAATCGAGGAAATGCATCGAATCCCTGTTTGTAAGATCACCCGGATCGTACTTCAGGATGTAATCTCTCATATAGATCAGCAAAACGATCTCATGGACACAGAGCTTTTTATCGCTGTTTGCCGGTCTGTAATACCTGTTCCAGAACGATTTTTCCCGTTCTTCCTGGCAAAGCGGATCATAGCAGTTCATCGAAAAGATCTCATTCTCATTCAGATAAGCCCTGGCATAGGATTTCCTGCTTTTCCCGGGAAAAGAGACCTCGGCATAAAGGACCTGTTCGTCCGAACGGTTCGTAAAACCGCTGCCGATATCTTCAAGATCCGTCTCATTGTCTTCGATCATCCGAAGAGCTTCCTCATAGCGATCTTTCAGGATCACATAGTCCTTTGTCAGCTTGTGCAGATCATAGAAAAGATCCCTCTTTTCAAAATCCTCTTTGAACGGATAGATGCGCTCTTCTTTCTTCTTCCTGTCGTCTTTTGGCTCATCGGCAAGTCCGCTTTCATACGCATACAGAAGGGCCGCCTCGTGCTTGCAATGTCTGCCGTTTTCCGCGTATGGACAATCGCAATGCATATACTTGATCTTTCCGTCTTCTTGAAGCTGTATGCGGACATCATAAAAGTAGCCGCTTCCGACAAGTGCCGATAAAGTGCCGTTTTTCTCTTTTATATTTCTCACCAGACCCTGTTTAAAATAATTTTTCCCTCGTTCAAGGATCTGCGAATAGAATTTATTCTGCCATGGTTCGATCTTCTTCATCGCTACCATCATATCAAAAAAAGACTATTACTTTACGTAATAATCTTTATACCATTTCGCAAATCTGCTCAAACCTTCCTTCAGGGATGTATCCGGCTGAAAGCCATAGTCATTCCTTAAAGGAAGCGTATCGGCATAAGTCACCGGCACATCGCCCGGCTGCATCGGCACGAGCTCCATATGTTCATCAAGATCGAAGCCTTCTTCAAGCAGTCCGTTTTCCTTCAGACAATTTCCCAGGGTGTATACGAAGTCCATCAGATTCTCCGGATGGTGGTTTCCGATATTGTAGATGTTGTAATCTTCCTTCGGACCTTTTTCCAGGATGCGTCTGATGCCTTCCACGATATCATCGACATATGTGAAGTCACGTTCACACTTGCCATAGTTGAAGATCCTGATCTTTTCCCCTTTCAGAAGCTTATTGGTAAAGGAGAAGTAGGCCATATCCGGACGTCCGGCCGGACCATAGACCGTAAAGAAACGAAGGCCTGTGCTCTTGATGCCGTAAAGATGGGTATAAGTATAGGCCATCAGTTCGTTGGTCTTCTTGGTCGCCGCATATAAGGAGACCGGATTGTCGACCTTGTCTTCCGTGGAGAATGGAACTTTCTTGTTTCCGCCGTAGACAGAAGAGCTGGATGCATAGATCAGATGCTCGACCGGGTATTTTCGAAGGATCTCGAGGATATTGTAGAAACCGATGATATTGGATTCGATGTAGGTATCCGGATGATCGATCGAATAACGCACGCCTGCCTGTGCGGCGAGGTTGACTACGAGATCGAAATGATGTTCCGCAAACAGTTTTTCCAGGAAATCCCTGTCGGCAATGTTGCCTTTGACAAAGGTGAAATCCTTATGAAGATCTTCGATCTGTTTCAGACGATATTCCTTCAAGGAGACATCGTAGTAATCGTTCATATTGTCGACACCAACGATGCGGATGCCCTCATAGGAAGAAAGAAGTATTCTGCAGAGATTGGAACCGATGAAGCCGCAGCTTCCGGTGATCAGTATCGTTTTTTCGTTCAGCATATCCCTATCATACACCTTTTCTTTTGATGTTACAATTAATAACATAAAATTATTTTAGATTGATTATTATTGTTATTTTTTATAACATAATGAAGGAGGATTTTATTATGCGAAGGATCTCACAGGACTTATTGTCCAAACAAATAAAAATAAAAAGAGAGAAGCTCTCCTTATCACAGGCCGATCTTTCAAACCGCACGCACATCAACCGGGCCATGATCTCAAAGATCGAAAACGGTTCCTATATGCCTTCGATCGAACAGTTTGAAGATCTGATGGAATGCCTGGATCTGAGCTTTGAAGACATCAGCGAAAAGAAAGAAGAAAAAAAGGATATCGACTTCATCCATAAAAAGATCGCCGTTGCCGGTACAGGCTACGTCGGCCTTTCGATCGCCGTACTGCTCAGTCAGCACAACAGCGTCAAGGCCATCGATATCGTCAAGGAAAAAGTCGATCTGATCAATCAAAGGAGATCACCGATACAGGACGAATATCTTGAGACCTATCTGAAAGAAAAACAGCTTGATCTCACAGCAACCCTGGATGCCAAAGAGGCCTACACCGATGCCGACTATGTGATCGTCGCCGCACCAACCAACTACGACCCGCAGAAAAATTACTTCGATACTTCAGCTGTCGAGGCGGTCATCGACCTGGTCAGGACATACAATAAGGATGCCTACATCATCATCAAGTCCACGATACCGGTCGGCTTTACAAAACGGATCCGGGAAAAACGCAACGATCATAGGATCCTGTTTTCACCGGAATTTCTAAGGGAATCCAGGGCACTTTACGACAACCTCTACCCTTCCCGCATCATCGTCGGAACGGATCTGAAAAATCAAGAGGATGTCAAAGCTGCCGAGGAATTCATTCAGCTGCTTTGTCAGGGTGCCCTCAAAAAAGACATCGAGACCAGGATCATGGGTCTGACCGAAGCGGAAGCTGTAAAACTGTTTGCGAATACCTATCTTGCGCTTCGCGTCTCCTACTTCAATGAACTTGACACCTATGCCGAGACCAAGGGCCTCGATACCCGTTCGATCATCGACGGCGTCTGCCTCGATCCGCGTATCGGCACCCACTACAACAACCCGTCCTTTGGCTATGGCGGCTATTGCCTGCCGAAAGACACCAAACAGCTGCTCGCCAACTTTGAAGATGTGCCGGAAAACCTGATCGAAGCGATCGTGCAGTCCAACCGTACCCGCAAGGATTTCATCGCTGACCGCGTGCTCGACATCGCCGGAGCCTATGGCAATTCCGCGCAATACGACAGATCCAAGGAAAAACACGTCGTTATCGGCGTCTACCGTCTGACCATGAAGTCCAATTCCGACAACTTCCGCCAGTCTTCCATTCAGGGCGTCATGAAGCGCATCAAGGCCAAGGGTGCCGAAGTCATCATTTATGAACCGACGCTCAAGGACGGCGATACCTTCTTTGGTTCCAAGGTCGTCAACAACCTGAACCGCTTCAAAAAACAATCCAAAGCCATCATCGCCAACCGCTATGACAACTGCCTTGATGATGTGGCTGAAAAAGTCTACACCAGAGACCTTTACCGCAGAGACTGATCTGCGGTTTTTTAATAATAAAAGAAGATCAGCCGATCTTCTTTTTAAAATGCAGCATTTTGTATACGGAAGAATCCCGCGGATCTTCCTTCATCTCTTCGCTGTACTGTTCAAAGCCCATGGAAGCAGCGAGGCTTCTTGAAGCGACGTTGTTTTCTCTTGCGGAATATAAGAGTGTATCGGCGTGATAGACTTCCCTCGCCCGAATGATCAAAGCATTCAGGACCTGTTTTCCATAGCCTTTATGGATGAACTTTGGTCCCAGGCAGATCCCCGTCTCTTCGCAAACACCCTCTTTGACCAGTTCCACGCCGGCAAAGCCGATCGGCTCACCGCTTTGTTTCTCGTAGATCAGATAGGTGTCATGATCTTTCTGAAAATCGATCGTACGCTCCATCCTGGCATAGGCGTCTTCTTCATTAGTCGTGACTGACCAGTACATATAGCGGGCGCTTTCCTCATGGCACCAGACGTTTTCATACATCTTTTTGTAATCGGAAAGCTTCGCCTTATCAAGTATCAGATCCTTTGTTTCGATCATCAGAAATTCATCTCATTCTTCTTGTCTCTTTGCATCAGCGCGTTGACGGCAGACTTCGGATCGATCTTTTCTTCCACGATCGCATTGACCATCGCCGTGATCGGCATCTCGACTTCATACTTTTCGATCAGACGCATCGCGGCCGGCAAGGCGTTGACACCTTCGACGACCATGCCGACCTGTTTGACGGCTTCCATCGGTTTCACACCCTGGCCGATCAGCATGCCGCAGCGGTTGTTTCTCGAATGCATGGAGGTTGCCGTGACGATCAGATCGCCGATACCGGCAAGTCCGGCAAAGGTCGTCTGTTTTGCGCCCATCTTGAGTCCAAGCCTTGTCATTTCGACCATGCCCCTGGTGATGATGGCTGCCTTTGCGTTATCGCCATAACCAAGACCTGTTGAAATACCGGCTGCCAAAGCAATGATGTTTTTTAGTGCACCGCAAAGCTCAATGCCTAAAACATCGTCATTGGTATAGACGCGCATACAGGTGTTCATGAAGATATCCTGCACAAGCTTTGCGCTTTCCTCATCCTTTGAAGCCGAGACGATCGTCGTCGGCAGATCCCTGGCAACTTCTTCCGCGTGGGTCGGACCGGATAAAGCGACGACCTTGACGTTTTTATGCGCCTCATCGCTCAAGACGTCCTCAATGACCTGTGACATCGTAAACAGAGTGCTTGCCTCGATGCCCTTTGCCACATCGACGATGATCTGCCCATCCGGAATGTATGGGGCAGCGCTTTTCACCGTGTTTCTGACATACACGGAAGGTACCGCAAACAAAAGGATGTCCTTGTTTCTGCAGACTTCTTCGATGTCTTTGGTAAAGACGATCGCATCCGGTATGACCATGCCCGGAAGGTTCTTGTGTTTTCTTGAAGAAGAGAGCTCATCGATCTCTTCCTTGATGGCTGACCAGACTTCGACCTGATGGTCGTCATTCGCCAGCATCCTGGCAAGCGCCATGCCCCAGGTACCGGCTCCTAATACTCCAATTTTCATAACCTGCCTTCTTTCTAAGGAATAAAAAGGAACTTGCGTTCCTTAAGAATGTACTTTCAAAAAATGTTCCAGTTTTTCGATCGCGATCTTGATCTCCTCAAGCGAATAGGCGTAGGAGATACGCACATAGCCTTCACCCGCCTGTCCAAAGGCATCGCCCGGGACCAGTGCGAGGTTTTCTTCTTCAAGCAGTGTCTCACAGAAATCCTGTGAGCTCATGCCGGTGCATTTGATCGACGGAAAGACGTAGAATGCGCCTTGCGGCATGTGGGTCTTCAAGCCGATGCGGTTGAGTTCCCTGACGATGTAATTGCGTCTCTGCTTAAAGCTTTGAAACATCTCCTCGATGTCATCATCGCCATTGTATGCCGCTTCGATCGCTGCGTACTGACTTGGCGTCGAAGCACACATGATCGTGTACTGGTGGATCTTGTTGAACATCGCGATCAGATCCTTGTGACCGAGGATGTAGCCGACACGATAGCCGGTCATCGAATAGGCCTTGGAAAAACCGTTGATGATGACCACACGGTCCTTGATCTCTTCAAATTCGGCGATCGAGACGTGCTTTCCTTCATAGGTGAGCTCCGCATAGATCTCATCGGTCACCGCAAAGATGCCGCTTTCCTTGATGATCGGAACGATCTTTGCGTAATCTTCCCTTGTCATGATACCACCTGTCGGGTTGCCCGGGAAGTTGAGTATGACAGCCTTGGTCTTTTCGCTGAGAGCATTTTTCAAAGCCTCCGGCGTCAGCTTGAACTGTTCCTCTTCCTTTAATTCGATCTCCACGACCTTGGCCCCGGCCATTTCGATGATCGCCGCATAGGCAACGTAGGCCGGTGTCGGAAGTATGATTTCATCGCCGGGCTTGCACAAGGCACGAAGCACGACATCGATGCCTTCCGAGCCGCCGACGGTGACGATGACATTTTCCTTTGGTGCATAGTCGATATGGAAACGTCTTTTGTAGTAGGCACATATAGCCTCCTGTAAGACCGGCAGACCCTTGTTGCCGGTATAGAAGGTGCGGCCTTTTTCGATCGCGTGGATCGCCGCTTCTCTTATATGCCATGGCGTGATGAAATCCGGTTCGCCAACGCCTAAAGAAACGACGCCTTTTCGCGTTGCGGCAATATCAAAAAACTTGCGGATGCCGCTTGGTTTGATATAACGGATGGTCTGGTTGATCTCTTCATCAAAAATCATGGCGTCACCAGCAACCTTTCACCGTCATTTCCGTCTTCAAAGAAGGAAACGCCGTATTTCTTGTATTCCTTGAGCACGAACATCGTCTCGGTGCCGTTGACTCCTTCTGTCGGAGCCAGCTTGTGGGCAACGAAGTTGGAAACTTCACGCATGTTTTTGCCGTTGACCTGCAATAAGAATTCTGCCTTGCCGGAGATCAGATACAGTGATTCGACTTCCGAATAGCGGCCGATCCTTTCGGCGATCTTGTCGTAGCCGGCAACTCTTTCCGGTACGCAGCTGACAAAGATGATCGCTTTGGTGATCTCGACATCCGCTTTCTCCCAGTTGATGATCGTGTGATAGCCGGCAATGACGCCGTCTTTTTCATAATCTTCGATCTTTTTGTTCAGGACGCCTTCGTCTTCTGCCAGGCAGGCAGAGAGATCCTTTACTTCATAACGGGCATTCTTTTCGATCAGTTTAAGCAATTCGTTCATAGGAAAAGACCTCACTTATATTGAATCAATTTTATCATCATTTCCTTCTTTTACAAAATCAGCCCAGGATACAAAAAACTGCGAAGAGCGCAGTTTCTTGGGATATCAAATTGAATGTTTACTTCTCTTCCTTGTTTTTGAAGACAAAGATCTTCGAGATGAAGTAATTTAAGATCGCCGTGACCGGGATCAGGATCAGCTTGACGATGCGGATATCCGCCTTTAAGATATCGACAAAGATTAAGATCGAAAGCTCTTCAACGCCCAGCGTGAAGATACGGGCGGAAGCGAATTTGGCCAGCTCGTTGATGAAGGAGTTGTTCGTACGGTCGAAGTAGAAGTAACGGAACAGTACAAACGAGATCATCGTGGACATCAGCCAGGCGATGACATTGGCAACGGTGCCATACAGACCGAAGTTCCTGTTTAATACGATCGTGAAAATGTAGTTTGAGACCGTCGAGATCATGCCTAGGAAGCAATAGATCCAGAAAGCCTTCTTCCATTCATAGAGCGGTTTGACGATGCGGATGATCGGTAAGGATACCACCCAGTCAAAGATCGCAAACTGCGGTTTATTGTTTACATCCTGATTGATTTCTTGTTTTTCCATCACATTAATTCCTTTATTCTTCCTGCAAGCCCGTCAACGGTCTTTAAAGGAACGGAGCACAGACCGACCCTGATACCCTGGTTGACTTTGATCGTATAGATATGCGCATCGATCAGTTTCTGATGGAACTGATCACGGCTTGCGTTGTCCTTGCAGACGATCGTCACAAAGAAGCCGTCGCACGACGTATATAATTCTAACCCACAATCTTTTGCCTGTCTAATGAAAAGTTCACTTCTGTCCTTCAGCATCTTTCTTGCTGCAGTGAGTTCTCTTTCATAATCTTCCCTGCGGTCTTTGAGGACAGCTGCGATATTGATCATGGCCGCATTGTTGAGGTTGGACCAGGTCGCTCTGGCAAGGCGGGAACATAAATTGATGTAGTGATCGAGGAATCCTTCGTCGTTATGGATGGCGATCAAAGCGCCAAGTCTTTGTCCGTAGTAGGAGAAGGCTTTGGAACAGGATGCGCACAATAAGACCAGCACGTTGTCACTCAGCTCATTGAATAAAGAGAAATAAGCCTTCGGATCGCCATTGGCATAATCGATATAGGCGATATCACAAAGCAAAACTGCTTCCTTGTTCAGGGAATTGAGCTTGTCGATGATCTTTTTCCATTCATCCAGGGAATAAGCCTGGCCAAGCGGATTCTCGCATGGGGAATTGATGACCAGGAAGACCTTGCCTTCAACTGCGTCGATCTTTTCAAACAGATCGTCGAGGTCATAGACATCGTAAGTTGAAACAGCGAGGTTGTGTTCGCTGGCAATGACTTTGTAGTTGCCCCAGGCGATCTTCGGATAAATGATGTGATCCCCTTCATCGAGACAGCTGCTGACCGCCGTTGCGATTGCGCCGGTTCCGCCAGGTGTGGCGATCGCCTTGTGGTGATTGGATACGCGGCCATCCAGAACAAAATCGGAGACCAGCTCGATATAATCGCTGTTGCCGGCCGGCGAAGAGGCATAGGCGGCTCTGCGGGCTGCCGGGATCTTGGCTTCTTCTTCAAAGACACACTTGAATGTGAAGAGTTTTCCTTCCTCATCATAGAGACAGCCTGCTGTCGCATTGATGCCATTCGGGTCAGCTTTGGCAGCATTGACAACGCTGAAAATATTGTCGACATATCTTTCCGTATTTTCTTTTTTTCTGACGAATTTCATATCCCTCATCCTTTCAAAACATCATCTATCGTTTTCAACATCACATCGATGTCGATCGGCTTGCCGATGTGACCGTTCATGCCGGCTTCATAAGCTCTCTGCTTATCTTCCTTGAAGGCATTGGCGGTCATGGCAATGATCTTCACATCTTTGTTTCTTGTACCGTTTCGTATCGCCTTGCAGGCTTCATAGCCATCCATGATTGGCATCTGAATATCCATCAGCACCAGATCATAATAGCCTTCCTCCACTGTATTGAGTTTATCGACGGCTTCTTTGCCGTTGACGGCAGTATCGAGTATAAATCCATATTTCTTCAAAAAGGCCGAAGCGATCTCCATATTGATCGGATTGTCTTCGCAAAGAAGCGTCCTAACACCGGTAAAATCCGTCCTGAGATCTTCCTTTGTTTCTTTGCCTGTATCATGGACGATCTTCATCGGGATGCGCAATACGAAGTGGGATCCCTTTCCTTTCTGCGACGTGACTGAAATCTCGCCATGCATCAGTTCCACGATGTTTTTGGTGATCGGCATGCCTAAGCCCGTTCCCTGAATCCCGGAATCGGAAGAGGTCCGCTCACGTTCAAACGGGTCAAACAGCACGTTCAGGAATTCCGGCGTCATGCCGATGCCGTTATCCTTGACACTGATCTCATAGATCCCCGTGTCATCTGTTCTTCCAATCTGGGTGATCCTGTATTGTGTTTCGCCGCCGGAAGGAGTGAACTTGCAGGCATTGGAAAGCAGATTGGAGATGGCCCTGGAAAGCTGGGCTTTGTCACTTTCCACATAGCGGTCCTTGATATCGATGGAAGTCTTAAATGTGATCTTATTCTCTTTCATCTGGGTGGCGATGAGATCACAGGTCTCTTCAAAAACTTCCCTAAGATCGATGCATTCCTTCTTCAGTTCAAGCTTGCCGGCCTCGATCCTTGACATCTCGAGGACATCATCGATGATCATTAACAATTGCGAAGAAGATGTGGCGATCTTGCCAAGGTATTCATCCTTCTTTTCCGGCCCTGCCTCTAAGCCAAGGGAGGTATAACCGGATATCGCATTCAAAGGCGTGCGCATGTCATGGGACATGTTGGAGAGAAAATAGGTCTTTGCCTCGCTGGCCTTTTCCGCTGCCTGCAGTTTTGAAGCGATCTGTTCGTTTTCCCGGATCTTCTTGACAATGTCGACGATCAGCACATTCATGATCCAGACAAAGAGAGATCCGCCAAACAGGATCGATGCGATCAGAAGGTTCGGTTTTGCGAACAGGCCAACACCGATGTAGCCAAAGAAAAATAAGACCAGCAGGATGATCGGCATCTGTATGATCTTTTCTTCTTTCTTCCAGCTGTGGGAAGCGGCGATCTGTTTTGCGAAACGCACATAGGAAAAAACGTCATGCGCCATGATCAAAGTGCCCGCGAAGATCAGAAAACGGCTGATATCCTCATTCATCTTCATCGCCCTCC
This sequence comes from Solobacterium sp. UBA3303, assembly GCA_002362065.1. Taxonomy (GTDB): domain Bacteria; phylum Bacillota_I; class Bacilli_A; order Erysipelotrichales; family Erysipelotrichaceae; genus Colivicinus. The sequence continues at coordinate 68,210 of DESX01000013.1, read as the reverse complement.
AGTATCGCAAAGCCGATGGCATATTCCTTTTCATGAGAGATCGATACACTGATCTTATAGTTTTTGTAAGAGATCTCAGGTTTTCCTTTTTCGTTGTTGACGATGTTGAGATCGCTCATTTCCGGAAGTTCAACGTCGCTTAGTGCCTTGATGATGGCTTCCTTGGCAGCGAAGCGTCCGGCAGTGAACTGGGCCTTTCGCTCCTCACTCATTGAAAGTGTTTTTTCGATCTCTTCCTTTGATAAAACTTTGCGCAAGAAAGCATCGGATATCACTTTCCGCACTCTTTGTATCTCAACGATGTCAGTTCCGATTCCTAAGATCATTTGTATAGTTTTTTCAGATCGTTTGTCCGTTTGTTTTTCTTCAGTTCTTCGTAGATCGAAGACAATTGCTGCTCATAGCGATTCGGATTGAAGGTTTTGAACAAGTCAAGATCTCTGATCGGATCGGGCAGATACTGTATCTTATGGAAACAGTCGTAGCGTTCATAGGAATACTTTTCCTCGCTGTTTAAGCCGACTGGTGTCAGTTTGAGGTATTTCGGCATCTCATAGGCTTTGTTTGAAACGATGTCCTTTGCCTGATGCAGCGCATCCATGCCGGTACGTGATTTCGGCGAAAGACAGAGGTCGATGATGTGGATGCCAAGCGGTATGATGGCTTCCGGAAAGCCGACCTGTTTTGCCGCTTCGCAAGCCGGATAGGTCCTCGAGCAGAGCTGCGGATTGGCCAGACCGACATCTTCATAGGCGATCACGAGAAGTCTTCGGCAGATCGATTCGACATCGTCCGTCTGTGCCAGCAAGGCCAGATAGTATAAGGCTGCATTGGGATCGGATCCGCGTATCGATTTCTGCAAAGCCGAAAGCAGATCGTAGTAGCCATCTTCCGAGCCAAAGGAACGGTTGTTGACATGCCTGCTGTTGAGAAGGACCGTTTCCCTGTCGATGTGCTTGTCCTTACATAGGATCGAGGATATCTCAAGCACATTTAAGGCGTAGCGTATGTCGCCATTGGCGTGTTCGCAGATCAAAGCGATCGCATCTTCATCGATCGTATAGGCATCATCAAGTCCTTCCGGTGCTTTCAGGGCATGCAGGATGCCCTCTTTGATGTCTTCATCCTTCAAAGGTTCAAATTCAAACAGATGACACCTGGAGCGGATGGCCGGATTGATCGAATGGTAAGGATTGGCCGTGGTCGCCCCGATCAGAAGGATCGAACCGTCTTCCACATGCGGCAGAAGCAGGTCCTGTTTGTCCTTGTTGAGACGGTGCACCTCATCGCAAATCAGGATCAGTTGTCCTGACATCTTTGCCTCGATGAAGATCTGGTCGAGATCTTTCTTGTTGCCGGTCACCGCATTGAAGCGCCGGTATGGGCGATGCAGTTCGGAAGCGATCACTCTTGCCAATGTGGTCTTGCCTGTTCCCGGAGGACCGAAAAAGATGCAGGAGAACATTGTTCCCTGCCCGATGCATCTTCTTATGATCCCGTCTTTGCCGACCAGCTTCTTCTGACCCAGGATCTCATCAAGACTGGAGGGACGAAGTCTATAAGCCAGCGGCTCCTTCATTTTCTCTCCTTAAAAGATCGATCACATCACGGATGTCGTGGGTGTGAAGATATGCTTTCTGACGGTCTTCATCGGTGAGCTTTGCGAGATCTTCGACGATCGCAAGACGGCAGCCTGCCTTAAAGGCGGCCTGCGAGCCGTTGTGTCCGTCTTCCAGAACCAGCGCATCATCCGCACTGACACCGAAATGTTCCAGGACATTCAGATAGATCTCCGGATCCGGTTTCCCTCGTTTTACCTGATCACCGGTAACGATGTAGTCAAAATAATCAAGGATACCGGCGTTTGTCAGACACTGGTAAGCTTCCTTTTTGTGCGTTGAAGTGGCGATCGCCATCAGGTATTTGTTTTCCTTGCAGTAATCGAGGACTTCTTTTGCGCCCGGCATCATCGGGATCGGCACATTGGCGATCGTATAAGCAATGCCTTCATGCATCTGGCGCATATATTCCTTGATCGGGAAATCCGGTCCCTTGTATTCAGCGACCATCTTTTCATACAAGCCCCAGTCGTTGCCCATCAGGCTGGTCAGAAATGCCAGATCGATGGGATAGCCAAGCTTCGCCGAGACTTCCATGCCAAGCTTAGAATACATCTGCCTTTCTGAATCCAGAAGAAGGCCATCCATATCAAAAATAATCAGTTTTATCATAGCAATATCATTATATCTTATAAGGTTGAAAGAAAAAGGCACAGAATATTTCCGTACCTTTGAGAAACTATTTCTTTGAAAATTCAACAGCGATCTTTGAGGCAACTCTCGCGTTGTTGTAAGCCAGCTGCAGGTTGGAGGCAAGAGAATCGCCGCCGGTGAGATCCTTGATCGTCGCCAATAAGAACGGTGTCGTAGCCTTGCCATGGATACCTTTTTCCTTGCACATTTCAAGAGCCTGTTCGATGACCTTGTCGATGACCGCATGGTCCATGGAATACTCATGCGGGATCGGGTTGGCAACGATGACGCCGCCCTGTAATCCAAGATCCCACTTGGTCTTTAAGATGTCTGCAGCTTCCTTTGCATCCTTTACATTGTAGTCGACGCCAAAGCCGGAAGACTCGCAATAGAATGCCGGGAACTCATCTGTCTGATAGCCGAGTACCGGAACACCATAGGTCTCAAGATATTCGAGTGTCAGGCCGATATCGAGGATCGACTTGCATCCTGCGGAAACGACACAGACATTGGTGTGGGCAAATTCCTGCAGGTCTGCTGAGATATCCATCGTCTGCTGGGCACCTCTGTGCACACCGCCGATACCGCCGGTCGCAAAGATACGAATACCTGCCATATCTGCGATCAGCATCGTCGTCGCGACTGTCGTTGCGGCTGTCTGGCCATTGGAAAGATAGACGGCGACGTCTCTTCTTGAAGCCTTGGCGATGTTTTCGCCCTTGCACATGAGCTCAAGTTCATCGGAATTCAGACCGACTTTGAGCTTGCCGCCGATGATCGCGGTCGTAGCCGGGATACAGCCTTCGCCTCTGACGATCTCTTCGACCTTGTGGGCAAATTCGATATTCTCGGGATAAGGCATGCCATGGGAAAGGATCGTTGACTCCAATGCAACAACAGGTCTTCCTTCCTTTAATGCCTCTTCGATCTCCGGTGTGATGGATAAATACTTCTGGTAATTCATTTTTTACTCTCCTTTATGATCTGCTTCAAAAGCTTGATTGATAAGTCTTCATTGATCGCTTCCTTTGAGCGTATCGCCGCAATGCCGGCCGCCAGCCCTAAGTCGATGGTGTCAGAGATCGTATATCCCTTGACCATTCCATATAACATCGAAGCCATTAAGGCATCACCGGCTCCGGAAGCGTTGACCATGTGCTTTTCTTCCTTGAAATGACGGATGATCTTCGTCTTTTCATCCATGTACAGGATACCATCTTTTCCCAAAGAAAGCAGGACCTTTTTGCAACCCTGGCCGATCAGGACCCTGCAGGCTTTTTCCATATCGGCCTTTGTTTCGATCTTCATATCCGCGAGCTTTTCAAGTTCATAGCGGTTCGGCTTGATCAAAGCGAAGTCTTTGACGTATGGCTTGATCTTCAAAGCGAAGTTGTCCGAGATCGGATCGATGCAGATCGGTGTCACGGACTTGCAGATGGAAATGATCTTTTCGATACATGCTTCCGACAAGGAAGGATCGATGACCACGAGCCTTGCGTTGGTCAATAGTTTTCGCTTGGATTCGATGAAGTCGGGCGTGATCTTATCTAAGACAGACATATCGCAGATCGCCATATGCATGTCGTTGTTTTCATCCTGTATCTGAATGAAAACCCCGGATGGTCCGCTTGCCTTGACGGATTCGGAGATATCGATCTGATGCTGACGGAAATCCTCCAAGATCAGCTTTCCATAGCTGTCATCGCCGATCGCCGTGATCATGCGGGCCTTGCCGCCTAATAATGTGTAATTGGTGACGATGTTGTGCATCACGCCGCCGACAGACGTTAGGATATCCGCCGGATGATCATAGTGCGGCCTTAATGGGATCCTTGATTTTCCATAGACGTCGACGTTGGAAGCCCCGATCCCGACGATATAGTCTTCCTCCGCCACGATGTAGCCCTTGCCTAAAAGATATCCTTTTTTCTGCAGGGATGAGATATGAACGGCAACTGTACTTCTTGAGATCGAAAGGATCCTTGCGATCTCACTCTGCTCGATCGTCGGATCTTCCTTGATGATCTCAAGGATCTCTCTTTCCTTTTTTGTCATAATTATGTTTAGCTATATAAGCACATGTTTATTGTATCACGGAAAGCTATTTCTTTAAAAATATGAGATAATGGAGGTAATAAAAGGAGAGATTCTAATGGCAAAATTTGTTTGTAAAGTTTGTGGTTATGTATATGAAGGAGATGCAGCCCCTGCTGAGTGTCCGGTATGCCATACAGGTGCTGAAAACTTCGAAGAAGTCAAAGGTGAGATGAAGCTTGCCGCTGAACACAAGTTCGGTGTCTATGGCGAGACTGTCAAAAACAACCCGGGCATTCCGGATGTCGACAAGAAATACATCTATGACCAGCTGGTCTCCAACTTCAACGGTGAATGCTCTGAAGTCGGCATGTACCTGGCAATGTCAAGAGTCGCCTACAGAGAAGGCTACCCTGAAGCTGGTCTGTATTGGGAAAAGGCCGCTTTCGAAGAAGCAGAACATGCAGCCAAGTTCGCTGAACTCTTAGGAACAGATCTTGAAAAGAATATGACAGCTTCCACCAAAGCCAACCTCAAGTGGAGAGTTGACTGCGAATATGGCGCAACAGCCGGCAAGACTGAGCTCGCAACTCTGGCAAAGAAGTACAACCTCGATGCGATCCATGACACCGTTCATGAGATGGCAAGAGATGAGGCAAGACACGGCAAGGCTCTCGAAGGTCTTTTAAAGAGACTCTTTGGTGAGTAAATCGCCAACTCAAACCGATTGATCTGAAACAGATCAGTAAACTCTTACGTACCATAAGGAGGAACAGGATCGTTCCTCCTTCTTTTTAAGGAGAGAAACCATGCCAAGAAAGATCATACTCGACGTTGATACCGGATCCGATGATGCCTGCGCGGTCATGCTGGCATACTTACACAAGGATATCGATCTGATCGGCGTATGCACCGTCAAAGGAAACCAGCCGATTCAATACACGACGGAAAACACACTGCGCATCAGGGATTTGCTGCACGCAGATTTCCCGGTCTACAAAGGATGTTCCGGATCCTTAGTCAAAAATGTCGTTTATCCGCGCATCCCGCCGACGGCCAATGCGGACGCCTACGACGAGAAAGGAAACAAGATCCACATCCACCAGGAACTTTTTGACCTTCCTGCATCGGATGGAAGGATCGAAACGCTCAACGCGCCAAACTTCTATGTCGAATATTTCAAAAACGCCAAAGAACCGGTCACGATCGTTGCCGTCGGGCCTCTGACCAATCTTGCGGTAGCTTTGGTCATGGAACCGGATATCGTCAAAAACATCGAAGAAATCGTCATCATGGGCGGCGGCTGGAACATCACAAACGCCACGCTAGCTGCCGAATTCAATATCTATGATGATCCGGAAGCGGCGCAAAGAGTCCTTCACTGCGGCGCAAAGATCACGATGGTCCCGCTCGATGCGACCCATGCCGCCTACATTACGCAGGAGGATTGCGAAAAACTCAAGCAGATCAACACACCGGCTTCCGTCTTTGCGGCCGATCTGATCGAACGGCGCATCAAGGTCCACGACTATGCCCAGCCTCTAAAAGTTCCTCATTCCTGTGCCCTTCACGATCCGCTTTGCATCGCCTATCTGATCGACAGGGATGTTTTAAAGGATGTGAAATTCTGCAATGTCGAAGTTTCCCTTTCCGGTCTCACGGAAGGTCAGACCTGCGTCGACCAGCGGGCAAAGCAGGAAAACCGGAACGTGTATTTTGCCTTCAACGGCGATCCGAAGCTTTTCTCGAAGATCTTCATCGACGCATTTCGGGAGCAGTTATGATCGATATTGAAACACTTGATCGCGACAAGCTGTGTCAGCTGTTTGACCACACCTTCTTAAAAGCCTACGCAAAACGAGCCGATTTTGAAAAGCTCTGCACCGAGGCAAAACAATACCATTTCAAAATGGTTGCCATCAATTCTTATCCGGTCCCGTTATGCAAAAAGCTTCTTGAAGGTACGGACATCCATGTCGGTGCAGCCATCAGTTTCCCTCTGGGACAGACCAGCATCGAAACCAAATGCTTTGAAACGAAAAAGGCGATCGAGGAAGGTGCCGATGAGATCGACTATGTCCTAAATGTCGGAAAACTCAAGGATGGCGATCTTCAATACATTGAAGAAGAGATGAAGGCCATCACCGATATCTGTCATCAGAACAATATACTTGTCAAAGTCATCTTCGAAAACTGCTATCTCAGCAAGGAAGAGATAAAACAGGCTGCCCTGATCGCAAAGAAGGTAAAGCCCGATTTCATCAAGACATCGACCGGTTTTGGAACATCCGGGGCAACTGTTGAAGATGTAAAACTGATGAAGGAAACGGTTGGCGAAGAAGTCAAAGTCAAAGCTGCCGGCGGGATCCGCGACTGGGATACCTGCAAAAAGATGCTGGAAGCCGGAGCCGAAAGGATCGGCACTTCCGCTTCCATTGAAATACTCAAAGGTTTTCTGAATGAAAGAGAGTCTCGTTAGTGAGACTCTCATTTTTCTATTGGTTTAACATCTTCCTTCAGGGCCTCTTCCATTTCAGACTCTGTGATCATTTCGTTGTTCAGCATCGTCTGTAAGACCCAGGCCTGCCTTTCTTTGGCATATTGATAGCCATCGGAAAGCTGGTAGATGGCTGGCGCATTGGGGATGCCCGCCAGGATGGCAGCCTTAGCCAGGGACAGTTCATCCGGTTTCAGGCCATAGTAGCCTTCGCATGCCTGTGCGATGCCCCAGTAGCCATCGCCATAGTAATTCATATTGGCGTATAAGGCAAAGAGTTCTTTCTTGGAAAAGTGTCTTTCCAGATCAAACATCAGGAAGATCTCTGCCGCCTTTTCTTCCAGACCATCGACATAGCCTTCCAGATACAGGTTCTTGGCGATCTGCTCGGAGATGGTCGAACCCCCTTCCACAAGATCCTTGTAACGGATATTGTGCCAGAGTGCCCTGACAAGAGCGATCAGATCATAACCCTTTCTTGTAAAGAAACGCTTGTCTTCCACAGCGATGACCGCATTGACGAAGTCTTCATCGATCTGCTCAAACGTGACATAGTCTTCTTTTTCCGTATAAGCTTTCACCGCTTCCTGTATCGGCAGCTTTTCGATCTCCCTTTGATAGCGGATGTAGCCCTGATAGCCCAGAAAGCCCAGGCAGGCTGCGATCATCAGAAGAAGGATGAAAACAAATGTCAGCAGTTTTTTCGTCATTGCAGGTTGAGTTTTTTATCAAGGATATACCAGGTCACAAGGGAGTATACGATTGTCAGTGCAAGCGGAATGATGAACAGAAGCGGATGCAGAAGGACGAATTCCGATCCCGGGCCAAACTCCATCGAGAAGCGTGGCGGGAACAGGAAGCCCCTTAAGATAAACATCAATACCACGAATACTCCGGCGATCAGCTTCTGGTGCCTGTCAAACAGATGCGCGATCGAAAAAGCCGCAAAGAACAGGCAGTCGCCAGCCAGCAGTTCCAGTGCACCAAGCAGCGCCATCTGCAATAACATCAGATAGAAATCCGCATCGATCGTAAAGAAGTATTTGAATGCTTCCATCAGATCCCTGAGCGGCGCGACCGTAAAGGCAAATATCAGAGCGCAGATCCCCAGGGCGATCACTTCGACCACCGCCCAGATGAGGGCGTTGAAAGCCTTGGCCAGGATATGGGTCGCCGTCTTTACCGGCAGGGCAAAGGACAGATAGCCTTCATTCTTCAATAAGCCGTGGTAGAAACGCATGACGGTCATCCAGATCGTGATCGCAAAAGAAGAAGACATCGATACGACCCAGGCAAACATCGCGATACCGAAAACAAAACTGCGTTCCAGGTTGAAACGGATCATCAGTGAACACGCAAATGTCAGTGCGATCATCAATGCGTAGATCGGAAACATGTTTTTCGCAAGTGCTTTGAAATCATATTTGATCAGTTTTCCTAACATGCGAAGACCTCCCTGAAATATTCATCGATACTCTTTCCTGTTTTTTCTTTCAATTCATCCGCATTCTCGTGCAGGATGATCCTGCCTTCCTTCAGAAAGATGGCTTCATCAAGGACATTCTCGACATCTGCGATCAGATGCGTCGAGATCAGTACCGTCGCATTTTCATCGTAATTGGAGATGATCGTGCGCAAGATATAATCCCTGGCTGCCGGATCGACACCGGCGATCGGCTCATCGAGCAGATAGAGCTTTGCCCTTCTTGACATCGTCAGGATCAGCTGTACCTTTTCCCTGGTGCCCTTGGACATCTTGCGCAAAGGCATCTTCGGATCGATATCCAGTGATCCCAGCATCTCATATGCCCTCCCCGATTCAAAATCGGAAAAGAAATCCTGATACATCTGCACCAGTTCATCACAGTTCATATACTCCGGCAAAACGTTCCTGTCCGGAAGATAGGATACGATCGCCTTGGTCTTTTCGCTTGGCACTTCGCCGCAGATCGTGATCTTTCCGGCACTTGGTACCAGCAGTCTTGAAGCCATCTTGATCAGCGTCGTCTTGCCCGAACCGTTTGGTCCCAGCAGTCCGACGATCTTTCCTTCGCTCAGTGACAGATCGACATGATTCAAGGCCTTGATCGAACCGTAGTCCTTGCAAAGGCCTTCACATACCAATGTTTCCATATTCATTCCTCCCATTTGCCAACGGCATCCTTGATCATCTGATCATCCATGCCCAGGTTTCGCAAGTCTTCAAAGAGTTTCCTGATGCAGTCCTGTGAAAGATCTCTTTGAAGCTCTTTCTTTTTTTCATCATCGATCGATACGTATCTGCCCGATGTCCTTTCGCTTTGTACGAGACCCTGCCGTTCCAGTTCCTGGAAGGCTCTTTGCACGGTGTTGGGATTGACTCCCGCCTCCGTGGCCAGATCCCGCACTGCCGGAAGCTTGTCACCGGATGCATACCTGCCGGATACGATATCGACTTTTATCCGCTCTATGATCTGCAAATAGATCGGAATATCATCCAAGAATTTCCATTCCATAGTTCGTCCTTTCATTTGTATTAATACATTAATACATTAATACATTCATACAATTCTGTCAAGATATTTATAACATTGTTTCTTCTTTCCTGCTTCCGGCCGGAGATTTTTTTCTTCTCTGACATATGAAAAAAGCTAAAGAAAGTGTGAAGTGATCGATCAATTACAACACAGACATTAAAAAAACACCTTTTATCAGGTGTCATTTTTCAAAGTGGCGTCCATGGAGAGACTCGAACTCCCGACCGTCCGCTTAGAAGGCGGATGCTCTATCCAACTGAGCTACATGGACAGCACTAGTATATTATCATTTTTATTCGCCAATTTCAATTCATTCCTGTCAAAGCTTATAATGAAAGAAAAGAGGTGCCTGCTATGAAGATCATCCTGATACTGATCGCTTTACTGGTGATCGCACTTGGCGTTGCCGCATTGCGCGCATTGTTTCTTGAAAAAAAGACATCCATCTATCATGGTTCCACTGATCGGAAGCGTTTTGAAGACTACGCTTTGAAACTGCAGAAAATGATACAGGTGGAGACGGTATCCCATCGCGGTATCGAAGATCCGGAAAAGTTCCGCAGACTTCACAAAGTCATGGAAGGACTCTTCCCGAATGTCTTTGCCCAATGTGAGAAATACGATATCGACGGAAACCTTCTGGTCCGCTACAAAGGAAAACGTGAAGACAAGAAACCGATCGTGCTGATCAGCCATCTTGATGTCGTACCTGCCGAAGGAGATTGGACCTATCCGCCTTTTGAAGGACGGATCGTGGACGATGTGATCCATGGAAGAGGAAGCTTCGATGTCAAATGCGGTGTCTTCGCCTTCTATCAGGCGGTCGAAGAGATGATCAAAGACGGCTATGTGCCGGATTGTGATATCTATCTCGGTTCAAGCTGTACCGAAGAGATCGGCGGCGATGGAGCACCTAAGATCGTAAAGTGGTTCACCGATAAAGGCATCCGGCCATACATGGTCTGCGATGAAGGCGGAACGATCACCGAAGATCCGATCCCCGGCGTCAAAGGCAACTTCGCCGCAGTCGGCATCTTTGAAAAAGGCTATGGCGACATTAAGATCATCGCCAAGGGAAACGGCGGCCATTCCTCTTCCCCGGGCAAAAACACCCCGATCGCCAGACTTGCGAAATTTGAAGCCGAGATCGAAAACCATTCGCCATTCAAAGTGGAATTCACGCCGGCTGTCGAAGGCATGCTGAAGACGCTGGCACCGTACTGCGAAAGTTTCCCGTTAAAGATGGTCTTCCACAATCTCTGGCTGTTCAAGCCGCTGTTAAAGAAAGTCATGCCGGCAATCTCATCCCAGGGTGCGGCGATGCTGCAGACGACGATGTGCTTCACGATGCAGAAGGGATCCAACGCCTACAACGTCATCCCGCAGGAAGCCTATGTCACTGCCAACCTGCGCTTCATCCCGTTTGAAGGAAGAAAAGAGTCACTTGCAATCGTCAGAAAGATCGCTTCAAAATATGACCTGGAAGTCGAGGAAGTCAACTGCACCGATCCGACAAGCTCCCTTGACCTCAACGGTCTGCAATTTGCCTTATGCAAAACAGCCATTGAAAAGGTCTTCCCCGGCGTCTGTGTCCTTCCATATGTCGTGACGGGTGGCACGGATTCAAGGTTCTATGACAAACATGTCGACGCCTGCGTCCGCTTCGAACCGGTCAACGTCTCAAGAGATCAGTTATCGAAGATGCATGGCATCGATGAGAATCTCAATATCGATACCCTGCCTCTGGCTGTCGATTACTACAAGGAAGTCATCCGTTTACAGGAAACAAGATCGTAATATGCAGATCGAAAAATGTGAAATCTATACCAGAAATAACCATAAAGAAAAGATCCCGTTCATCTTTCTCAACAGCGACCGCAAGGAAGGAAAGATCCTTTTTGAGGAGATCGCTTCACTTACACAAAAGGATTTTGTTTTGATCGCCATCCCGGTCAATGACTGGAACGATGATCTGAGTCCCTGGTATTGCAAACCGGTCTTCAAAGGAACAAAACCCTTTGCCGGAAAGGCAGACGAACATCTTTCATACATTGAAACGAAGATCCTTCCATCGGTGGAAGAGGCACTTTTGAAGATGGATATCCGCTCGTCATACCATGCCCTGGCCGGCTATTCCCTGGCGGGTCTTTTTGCCCTGTATGCCGCTTTTACAAGCGATCGTTTCAAAAAGATCGTTTCAGCCTCCGGTTCCTTATGGTACCCGGACTTTCACGAATTCACCAGAAGTCATCCTCTTTCAAGACAGGTCGATCAGATCTATCTTTCCCTGGGTGATCAGGAAAGCCATACAAAAAACAAGCTCATGGCTGCCGTCGAAGATAAAACAAGGACGATCGCTTCTGAGCTTAATGAAACATGTCACGTATTTTTTGAGATGAATGAGGGGAATCACTTCAAGGATCCTGAATTCAGGACTGCCAAAGGGATCGCCTATATCCTCAATAATTGATCGGCATCTTGCCGGTAAATAATCTGCCAAGATGATTTGCCCATTTTTCCGGATAGAAGGAAGTGTACTTGTACCTTCCTCTTTTTCGGTTGCGGATGTAATGCGGCGAATTGGCCCAGATAAAGGACGGGATGCCGATGACCGGAAGATAGAATGGTCCTAAGATCAAAGACTGAATCGAGTGCCCATACTCATGGACGATGACCCGTTCATCATCCGTTCCCAGAAATAAGAACATTCCCAGAGACATCGAGGCTTTTGAATTCCAGCGGGTCACCAGGGCTCCGTAGAAGAAGTGTCTTTTTTCTTTCGGTCCGGTCGCAAGTACGTAGAGCCATACGAAAAGACCCAGGACGTTCTGCAGGATGCCCCAGGTCATCTGAAGTGAATAATAGATAAATAATCTAATGATCCTCATCAAACAGTTTCTTCAAGTTGATATCAAACGGCGGATAGACGATGCCTTTTTCCGTCACGATGCCGCTCAATAATTCATGATCCGTCACATCGAAGGAAGGATTGTAACACTTGACTTCCTTTGGTGCCATCGGTCTTTCATACCACATTTCCTTGATCTCATCGGGATCGCGCAGTTCGATCTTTATATGATCGCCATCCGGGCAGTTCATATCGATCGTCGAAGTCGGTCCTAAAGAATAGACAGGTATGCCATAATGTTTCGCCAAGATCGCTACACCGGATGTGCCGATCTTGTTTGCCACATCGCCATTCGCCGCGATGCGGTCACAGCCGACAAAGCAGGCATTGATCCAGCCATTTTTCATGACGATCGAAGCCATGTTGTCGCAGATCAGCGTCACATCGACGCCCGCTCTGCTCAGTTCAAAGGATGTCAGCCTCGCTCCTTGTAACAGAGGTCTTGTCTCATCCGCAAAGACTTTGATGTTCATGCCTCTTGCCTTCGCAAGAAGGAAAGGCCCCTGCGCCGTCCCGTAGGAAGTTGCCAAAGGACCGGCATTGCAATGGGTCAATACGCCATCGCCATCCTTCAGTAAGGATAAACCGTATTCACAGATCTTCAGACACATTTCAATGTCTTCATTGTGGATCTTCAAGGCTTCTTCCTTCAGCAGGGACAGGATCTCTTCAACACCCTTTTCCTTATTGTCCGTGACGACTTTTTCCATCCGGTTCAACGCCCAGGAAAGATTGACCGCCGTCGGACGGGAAGAATTGAGATATTCCTTGTCGCTTTCAAAAGCCTGATAGAAATCTTCATAGGAAAGATCCCTGTTTTTTAGTGCGAGCACATACATCGTGTAGCCGGCAAAGATGCCGATCGCCGGAGCACCCCGGACTTCGAGTTTTTTGATGGCCTCATAAGCCGACTCGAGATCGGAGATCTTTTTGTATTCCAGCGCATTGGGGATCTTTGTCTGATCGATGATGATCACAGCTGAATCATCTTCCGATAAGGCGATGTTATTGGTGATCGCGATGCTTTCGATCTGCTTCCTGGTCTTACTTAAACTGGCTTGGGTGTTTAACATAGAAGTCTTCTTTTTCCTTGAGCTCTTTGAGCTTGTGATCTTCCTTGTCTTCAACAAGATCATAGATATCTTCAAAGATGTGATCCCAGCTGAAGAACTTGTCAGGGTCGACATTAAGGTAGTCACAGATCTTCTCACAGCCATCCGGTACGACCGGGTGAGAAAGTACAGCCGCAACTCTCACCATATAGAAGGCATCGATCAGCGTCTGTCTGATGTTTTCTTCGTTGTTTGAGTTCTTTGACCAGAACTTCGATGCGTTGCGGATATAGGAATCAAGATCGTTCATGACCTGGTGGAGTTCATAACGATACATGTGTGATTCGTAGTTGAGGATGGTCCTCTCAGCGATCTGCTTGTACTGTTGAGAAACCTCGCCATATGGAAGTACGCCATTGAAATACTTCTGTGCGGAGTAGAAGCAGCCTCTGACCATACGGTTGAGGACGTTGGTGTATAAGTTGCCCTGCGCTAAGACAGGATCCGGTTCATTCGTGTTGGCTTCCGGATTCAAAGGCTGCGGCATGAAGCTGACAGACTTGTTTCCAAGAGCCAGGGAAATGAAGTGAGCCCTGAGCTGATCAGCTGTATAGTAGTTCAGCAAGTCGGCAGCCATCGGCGGTTTGATCGAACCGGAAGAGGATGCCTTCTTGTCTAAAAACAGGATGTGGTGGTTGGCGACCAGAGTCGATAACTGCAGGTCTCCGTTTTCCGGATGGATCGTGAGATCCTTGCTTCCCTGCTGTGCCATCCAAAGCGGCATTTGGGCAACACCATAGAAGTAGATGTTGTCCTGACCGATGAACTGGAAGACCTTCGCTTCCTTGTCACACCAGAATCGCTTCCATTCATCATCCGGCATGCCTTTTCTCTTGAAGTAGGCCTTGGTGAACGAGATCGGTGCCCAGAGGCTCTCCGGCCATACCCAGACCGTCAGGTCTTCCTCGTCTTCAAGCTTTGGCGCTTTGACGCCCCATTCGATATTGCCCGTAAGTCTTAACGGAACCAGTGTCTTGCCGGTACGGTAGTGGATATTGGCAGCCGTCAGGATCGGGCAGGCCTTTTCACGAAGCTCAAGCTTGTCGAAGGTGACGATGAAACTGCCCTTGATGTTTTCAAGGTCGGAGTTTTCATGTGCCGGCAGCTTGTCTTCGATCGCCTTGTACTGATCGAGGAACTTTTCCTGGATATAGATGACCGGTGCGCCAAGGGATTCTTCCATCGTCTCGGCGACGATCTTGCGTTCGTTCTTCTTCGTCTTGATGTCTTCAACGTACTGTTTGAGCAGATCGTTGAATTCCGTCAGTTTGAAATACCAGTTGGTGACATCGCGCATCTCCGGCGTCTCACCGGAAAGGGTTGATTTCGGGTCGATCAGTTCTTCCGGCATGTACTGGTGGCCGAGATCACACTCATCCGCATAGCCCTTCTCGGACTGGCAGTGTTCGATCGGGCATTTGCCGACGACCTGTCTGCCGTTGAGGAAGCAGTGGTATTTCGGATCGTAGAACTGTTTGGTGACCATCTTCTCCAGCCAGCCGTTCTTATATAAAGTCGTGATGAATTCGTTGGTCTCTTCCTGGTGAATTTCCTTGGTATCGCCAAGACCTGACGCGCCAAAAAGATCCAGGGAGATCTTGTAATCCCTGAGAGTCTTTTCCTGTGCTTCATGGTTTTCATTGACGTAGTCTTCGATCGTTCCCTTGTAGCCTTCTGCTTCGACCTTCTTGCGGTAACCTTCCGCGATCGGCGAACCGTAGCAGTCCGTACCGGATACGAAGACGACATTGTCTTTTCCGATGCGGTCTCTCAAAAAGCGGGCAAAGACATCCGCATGTACGAACATTCCGCCGACATGGCCGAAATGCAGTGTTTTATTGCCATAAGGCATACCGCCTGTTACAACAGCGCGTTTTGGAAATACAGGACGTTCACGTTCCATCATCTATTCCTCCCGAAAAATAAATACCTCATTATTATAACAAGTCTCTTGAAAAAGCGCTCTACAGATCGTAATAGAGCCTGAACTCACCTGGATGCGGGATCTTTTCGATCTCGTTCCTTTCCTTTGTGATGGCCTTGATCCAGTTTTCGATGATCTGACTAGAGAAGACATTTCCTTCAAGCAGGTAGTCATGGTCGTCTCTTAAGGCCTGAATCGCTTCATCTAAAGAAGTCGGCAAATGTTCGAGCTTCGCCTTTTCCTCATCACTCAGATTGTAGAGGTTGAAGTCGAATGGTCCCCAGTTGTGATCATTTGGATCGATCCTGTTGCGGATGCCATCGAGTCCCGCCATCAGTATCGCCGCATAGGCGAAGTATGGATTGCAGGTCGCATCCGGATTGCGCAGTTCGAAGCGGACGACGTCCTTGCTCTTGGCGTAGCTCGGGATACGGATCACCGCAGAACGGTTGGCGCTGGCATAACCGACGGTGACCGGTGCTTCAAAGCCCGGTACCAGTCTCTTGTAGGAATTGGTCGAAGGATCGCAAAATGCGCATAAGGATCCGATATGCTTCAATAATCCGCCGATGAAATACATGGCCGTCTTGGAAAGATCGGCATAATTGCCCTTTTCATAGAAGACGTTTTCCTTGTCTTTTCTGACGATCATGTGTACATGCATGCCGTTTCCTGCTTCATCAAAGATCGGTTTTGGCATGAAGGTCGCAGTCTTGCCATACGCCTTTGCGCAATTGCGGATCAGATACTTGCTCAGCATCGTATCATCGGCGAGCTTGCAGACTTCATCAAGTTCCACCTCGATCTCCATCTGTCCGCTGCCGCCGACTTCATGATGATGGTATTTCACCCGGATGCCGCAGTCCTTCATCTTCTCACAGATCTCATTTCTCAGATCGAAGTTGATGTCAGCCGGCTGATCGTAGTGATAGCCGCCTTTGCCCAAAGTGTGATAGCCGCTGCTTCCTTCGGCGTTTGAAGACCATTCGGATTCTTCGCTTGTCAGCTGATAGGAAACTTCATTGCCCGAGACTTTATAGGTCATCGTATCAAATACGGAAAACTCGTATTCCGGACCGATGATGAATTCATCACCAACACCTTCCTTCTTCATCAGATCCACTGCCGCCCGGATCACGTTGCGCGGATACTGTTCAAACGGCACGTTCTTTTCACCGATGACATAGACATTCGCCATCATCGAAAGGGTCTTTGCCTTTGCGTAAGGTTCAAGATACGCACTTTGCAGATCCGGATAAAAGACCATATCCGATTTTTCAACTCTGGCATAGCCGTAGTTGGATGCATCAAAACCGATGCCGTCTTCCATCAGCTTTTCTGTCAGTCGTTCCGCCGGGATGGAAATGTGGCGGAAACGTCCGCGAAGGTCGACGAGTTTGAGGTCGATGAAACGGATATCGTTTTCTGCAATATATTTTTTTGCCTGTTCGATCGTTTTAAACATATTCTTAATCTCCTGTCTCTATTATATGTAAAACACCATTTTATAAAAAGGAGCTTTAAAGCTCCTCAAGTATCTCATCAAACAATCTGTCAAGGACCGCTTCTTCAAAGGAAGAACCCAGGTAGTAGGCACGGCCTTTTCCATAGTCATTCCTTACCGCAGCCGCAAAATCACCAAACGGATTGTCTTTCCACATGACTAACGGCGTGCCACCCCGCAGTTCCAGCAGTTCCTCAAAGACGAAGCCTCTTCCTTCAAGACCGTTCATCTCACAAAGTGACGACTGGCCATCCAGCAAGGATTCGTGTTCTTCGATCACACAGCCGCAAAGATCTTCCAGACCAACCGGCAGGCGTTTGCCGAAGACGAGGTTGTTGTCCTTGTCCTTCCAGGCGCTGCGGGCCGTCAGAACGGCAATTCCGCCGTTGAAGCAGTATTCCTTCAGCTTCTTTTTGAAATCATCGGACATGATGATCATGTATGGAAGAAGGACGATCTTGTATTTATTCAGATCGCAGGACGAATCAATGACATCGCAGCCGATCCCTCGCTTGTAAAGCTGTCTGTAAAGCTTCTGACACTCCTTTTCATAGGAGAAGACGTTGGATTGTCTCTGTAAAGCCATTGAAGACTTGGAATCGTAATCGTAGACGATGCACACATCATTCTTCGGACAGCCGACTTCTTTCTTCCTGGCTTCTTCAAAGAAGGCTTTGGTCTCGTAATACTTCCTTCGTTTTTCATTGTCGGCATCGAGTATGCCAAAACAGAACTGTTCCGCACCCTTGGTAAATCCGCGGTAACGGAAGAAGATCAGACTTTCCACACCTTCATCAAGAGAATCGAGTGCCCACTTTTTCGCCTCGTTTGGTTTTGGGGCATAACCGATATCGTTGTGGCCCTGCTGGCCCATGATGGATTCGGTCACCCAGAATGCTTCGTTTTTGAAGCCTCGGGCAAAGGCAAGCGAGAAGGACAGATCGCTGTCGCTCAGCGGTTCCTTCTGACCGCCCCAGACCGGGTAATTGTTGTAGGAAACAAAATCAAGGTTTTTTGCCACCTCAAACGGTGAGAAATTCTTGTTGATGATGCCACCTTCAAAGTCGTGGCTCACCGGATGTTTATGATCATGTTTTTTGACCGCATCCACAAGTGCCTTGATGTATCTCACTGCCGACTCGTTGCGAAATCTTGCATACTCCAGACGCAGCGACGGATTCTGCGGCGTAAAGCCGGGCCAAGGCACACAGATCTGCTCAAAGTCATTGTAGGTCTGGCTCCAGAAGGAAGTTCCCCATCTGTAGTTGAGCTCAGCGATATCCTTGTATTTTTCCTTCAGATACGAAGTAAAGCTCTTTTGACAGTTTTCGCAATAGCACTTGTCCGATCCTTCGTGGCCAAGTTCATTGTCGACCTGCCAGGCGACGATCGCATCTTCATCCTTGTAGTGATCTGCGAGCTGTTCCGCTAAAGCAACGGCCTTTTGAATATAGACCTCGCTGTTGTAGCAGTAGCCCCTTCTTGCCCCATAAGGCTGTGCGTAGCCCTTCTCATCGACGTTCATGACCTCGGGATACTTGTGATAGAGCCAGGCCGGCATTGTGGCGGTCGGCACGCACATCATGACTTTCAGGCCGTGTTTCTTCGCCTTTTCGATGACTTCATCAAAGAAGGAAAACTCATATTTCCCTTCTTCCGGTTCAAAGCGGTCCCAGGCAAAATCGCCGATCCGGATCAGATCTGCGCCAAGTTCCTTTATATTATCGAGGTCTTCATCGACCATCTCCATGCCCCACTGTTCGGGGTAGTAATCGACACCGAGATATCTCACTTGAATCCTCCGTCAAGCAATCTGTTGACTGCTTCTGTATATTCTTCAGTCGCCATCATATAGGCTGCCGCATGGCCGCAGCCTTCGATCAGATGCAGTTCCTTTGGCGAAACGCAAGCCTCATACATCTTCTCTGACATGAAACAAGGAACGAAATGGTCTTCCTTGCCATGGATGAACAGGATCGGGATATCCGTATCCCTTACGCACTCTTCGCCCTTTGAGGTATTGAAGCTCACGCCGGTGATGACCACGGACCAGAACCAGGCGAGATCGCCAAACGGGAAGTAAGGCAGATGATAGACGTCCTTGATCAGATATTTGGAGATGCCTTCGATCGAATCAAAGCCGCAGTCATCGATGATGCCTTTGACGTTCTTCAGTTTCGAATTGGCACAATGGATGACGGTCGCACCGCCCATGGATACACCATGCAGGTAGATACGCGGTTCATCATACATTTCATTGATCAGATCGACCCACTTGGCCACATCACGTTTGTCGTGTTCGGAGAAGCCGAGATACTTGCCTTCCGATTTGCCATGGGCACGGTCATTCAGAAGCAGGATCGTCGAACCTCTCTCCAGGTAGATGGATACGCGGTCGGCAAAATCTTCCTGCATCGAGGATTTATAGCCATGGACACAGATGACGACTTCCTTCGGATCACCTTCCAGCAGATAACCGTAGAGTTTCAGATCATCGAATGACGTGATCGATAATTCCTTCAAAGGAAGTTCATTGAATTTCTTGATGTAAGGCGCACGAAAAGCGTAATACTTTCCGGCCGTCGGGCGCATCAGGTCGCTGTCGGAATCGATCGAAGAAGGATCGAGTGCAGAAGAATCATCGCCCTTGTTTTGGTCGTTGTAAAGAAAGACCGAATTGAAAATGACAAATCCTGCCGCCAATGCAAGCAGCAGCAGGATGATCAGTATAAGCAAGACCCAGAACATCTTAATCTACCTGGACATTTTCCAGATCGACGCCCTTGGTCTCTTTGACGCGAAGCATCATGATGACAAGTGCGATCGCCATCAAAGGCAGGTAAGCGATCGTCAGGACCATCGGCAGGTTGGTCGAACCGGCGATCATCGTGACGACGTTGTTGTAGACCATATTGAAACCGACACCAAACATGCCGATCAGCTGCATGGAACCGACGACGGAAGCACGCATCTGGGTCGGTGTGGATTCGGAAGTGATGACAAAGAAGATCATATCGGAGATCGACCATAAGCCGGCGATCGAGATACCATAGGCAAGGCCCATGATCCAAGGATTCATCGGACGGATGCAGCCATACGCGAAGATGCCAAGACCTACGGCAGCCCATAAGCCAAGGATCAAAGCGGACTTCTTGCGTCCTAACGCATCAGTGATGAAACCGCCGATGATCGTAAAGATACCGTTGATGACCGGATAAAACATCAATACGACGTTGATCGCATCGGTCGTCATGACGCCATTGTATCTGCCGGCTTCCAGCATCGGCTGATACTTGCCGGTATAACCGGTCGAAAACATCATCAGCAAGGCGACCAAAGCGATGGCTCTGGTCTGCTTGTGACCGAGGATATAGCGGAAGGCATCCCAGACGGAAACGGCCTTCTCTTTTTCTTTTTCTTCGTTGGCACGTTCTTCCTTGATGGCCTGAATCCTTTCTTCTTCACTGCTTCTGAGGTATTTGAGCCTTCTTTGCGTGAAGACCGGTGTTTCGGATACGAAATAGATCGCCGCAAAACCGATCAGGAAAGCCAGGATGATCGGGATGATGAAGACATTGCGCCAGGTGCTTGGTACGGCATCGTTGACGAAGAGCTTGACGAAAAGACCTAATGAAGATACGGAGATCAGTGCCAGACCCTTGGTGATCGAGCAGAGTTTTGCGCGGTGTTCCGTCGGGGCACATTCCATGATGTAGATGACCTGTACATCGTTCGGCGTGAAGAATGTCAATACGACCGTACCGATGATGTAGACGGCAACGGACTTTGAAATGATGCACAGCAACATGCCTAAGCCCATGCCTAAGGTGTTGATGATCAAAAACGGCTTTCTGCCCCAGCGGTCAGCGAGTGACTTGTAGAACGGCGAGATCAGATAGCTCAGATAGCCGGCCATCGTGACAAAGCCCAAAGTTGCTGTCGCCTTGTCGTAATCCGAAGACGGATAGACGACGTTGAACAGATCGCGGATCGTCTGTACTTCAACGACACCACGAACGGAAGAAGCGAGCTCATCGACGATATAGACGATACTTAAAACGACGATGAGGATCGCAAAATAGTGTTTGTGATTGTGAAAAGCTTCAGCTCTCTCCAGACGTTCCAGCTCACGCTTTTCCTTTTCGATTTTAGTCATAATGATACAAAATCTCCTTAAATGTAACCTCTTACATTATATAAGAAAAACGATACCTGTGATAAACGAAATTGTCTGCGCACGAAAAAAGCCGCAGCAGCGGCTTATAAACTCTTCATGATCTCTTCCGGGATCGGATCGGCGATCTTTTCTTTCAGAAGCTGCGGATGTTCCATAAGGTACTTCAAGAGTTTCAGGGATCTTGCGAAATAGAAACCGTCCGCGATCCTTTCATCGAGCGTGATCGTCATCTCGACTTTGTCTCTTCCCTTGTCATCCTGATAGATCGTACCGATCGTGCCCATCATCGAATTGGTACCGAAGTTGGACAGATGGTGATAACAGGAATCCGCACCGATCGAACCAAGGTTTGAAAGCAGGCAGGTCGTATAATTCGGATCGCCTTTGGCAAGGTCCTGCGGATAGACGCCATGGTATTCCATGCGGCTGAGTATCCAGAAGAAGATCTCCAGAACGAAACGCGGCAGCTTGCCGACGATCTCCATCGTCTTGTCCAGAGAATTGGTGCCGGCACTTCTTGCCTTTTTCACATCGCCCAGGATGATCTTTGAGATCTGATCAAGATCCATGTCCTCTTTGACCTTGAGGGTCATCAGCGTCTCTTCCGCCTCATCGGCGAACCTCTGCTTGGCAACGAAAGACAGGGTAATGTCATTCCTTTGCCAGAACTTGCGGCCGGCGATGAAGATGTTCATCTTCGGACGATGATAGATCGTCTTGCCGATGGCCGTGCAGATGCAATGAAACAGCTTGTAGTTGGTCCCCTTTTCTTCGTTGTCCTTCTTGATCATCGAAAGAAGATCCGTAATATCAAAGGTGCAGGTCGTGGAAACTTCCGCTTCCGTGCGCTTTGGCATCACATAGGGAACGATCGAATGAAACGGATCGGGATCGTTCAGTAAGACTGCGTCTTTTCTTCTCATAAGAGACCTACATATGCCCGGATGCGGGCATCGGAATTGTTCACATCGACACCGCGGATTGCAAGTCCATCGCAGATCTCAGCGCCTTTGATGCTTCCCTGCATCTCCAATAAAGAAATGCCGAACGTTCCTTCATCATTGGTGCAGAACGGATAAACGGTCTTGCCGGAAAAATCATACATTCCTAAGAATGTTGCGACGGCTCTCGGGTATGTGCGATACCAGATCGGGAAACCGATGTAGACTTCATCGTAGTCGTCCATATTCAGTTTGACACCGCCCTTTAAAGCAGGGTGCTCATTGTTTTCATCTTCCCTTCTCGCTCTTCTTAAGCAGTCGTCATATTTGTAAGGATATGCTTCTTCTTCCTCGATCTTGTAAAGATCACCGCCTGTGAGCTGCTGCAGTTTTTCTGCAACGACTTCCGTATTGCCTTTCTTCAGTTCAACGATCTCATTGTTCTGAAGATTTTCGCCGATATGCGAGAAATAAGCGATCAAAGTTTTCATACAGTAATTCTCCTCTTAACGATTCTATTATACATTCAATGGGCGATCCCGTTCATACGCACTTCGAGGTACACCTTCTCCATGCATTCTTCAAAGGAATCTTCGTTATATTCCGTCTGGGCAAGGTATTCCTTCATTGCCGAGGCAATATCATATTTTGCGTATATGTATTCCTTGTCAAAATCCAGATCATGGATGAAAGCAGGGCGATAATCCGGCATTCTGTAGTATGGCACATGGACAGGGAACTTGTGTTCAAATAACAATGTGCCCTTTTCCATCAGGACGTTCTGTCTGACGTATTCACTGACTTCCTCATCGATCACAAAGAGATCTCTGTAAAGAAGCTGTACAGCGCTCTGATCTTCTTTCAGACGCATATCCGTTTTAATAACAAGACAGGTGTTGATCAGATTGCGGTATTTCAAGGAAAGATAGATGTCAGCTTCCTTTTCTTCAAACATCAGCTTCACGCCGACATCGGCGATCTCAAGTTCTTCAGGAAGGGCAAGTATTTCAGCCATCGACTCTTCATTGATGATCTCATAGAGAAAATAGGCAGGAACTTTATATTCAAAGACCATCGCCTCTTTATCGTAGAAGATGAAGTCTTCAAAGGTCTTCCCTTCGTTTTCAGCCATCTTCGATTGATAATCATAGGATAATTCATCCTTGTATTTTCCGATGTCATTGACTTTCTGATAGATGTAAAAAACACCGCCTGCACACAACAGCAAAAAGACCACGAGTATGCCCAGGATCAGTTTGAGGAATGAGAATTTTTTCTTTTTCATGTTGCTTTATTTTGCCTCCGAGTGTTTGAAACGCTTGATCGAGCCCCAGTTGTTCTTGTTTTTGCCATAGCCTAAAAAGGCATTGAAACGCACATAATCGAGAACGAAACGGAAGAAGATGTTTTCAATAAAACACATCAGTATGGCCCGGTACAGGTCGCTTCGTGAGATCTTCAGGTTTTGCGTATAGATCCTCTGGAAGAATGCGGTGATCGTTAAGATCGAACCGTAGATCGCAAACAGAAGATGGAAACGGATCAGGAACGGTATATTGAGCTGGCCATTGAATAATGCCAGCAAAGTCACGAATAAACCGAAGACTTCGATGAACGGCGAATACAGCTCATACATCAGATAGTAGAAATACGAGACGGTTCCGACCAGTCCATAGCGCAGTTTGCCAAACATGAAGCCGTATCTGGTCATGCACTGGAACAGACCCAGGTGCCATCTTCGTCTCTGTTTCATCAGATCGCCTAAAGAAGCAGGAGCCTGCGACCAGCAGATGGCATTCGGTTCATAGCGGATCGAATAGCGCATATTATTGTTGCGGCAGAAGACGTGCAGCTTTGCGACGAGTTCCATATCTTCACCCAGCGTGTTGTTGGCATAACCGCCCGCCGCAATGACGACATCCTTCTTGAACAGGCCAAAGGCACCGGAAATGATCAGGTTGCCGTTGAATCCATCCAGTAAGATCCTTGAAGCCAGGAAGGAACGGTCGTATTCCATGACCTGCATGGAAGCTAAGAAATTGTCAGAGAGGTGGTATGAGACCTTGTCGCCGTCAAAACGGACACACTGTGCCACACGGATCAGTCCGCCGACAGCCACGATATCATCATCTTCCATGGCCGGCTGAATGATACGGGTCAAAGAGTCGGTCTGCAGCATCGAGTCTGCATCGATACAGACAAAATACGGATACTGGGAAGCGTTGATGCCTACATTTAAGGCATCGCCCTTTCCGCCGTTTACTTTGCGGATCAGCGTCAGTTTCTTTTTGGTGCCCGGAGCCTCATAGACCTCCAGGATCGGCTTACAAGGTACGGCAATGCGGATCGGCTTGGAGACCTTGTGCATATGGAAGTGATCGATCAGAACTTTTGCGGTATCATCCTTGGATCCGTCATCGACGACGATGACTTCATAAAGCCGGTAATCAAGGCTCAGCAAAGATTCCACACTTTCGATGATCGTGACTTCCTCGTTATAGGCCGGTACTAAGATCGATACCGGGAAATAGTAATCGTGTTTGAGTTCGTTCTTGATGCTGCGGCGATGGTCTTCCTTATAGAGCTTGTTGGCACCGACCGCGACCGAAAGGAAAAGATAGGACGCATAGATCATCAGATAGATCAGGAAGAAGACCTGACCGAATTTCAGGATCGCATTGACCATTGTGCTCATGCGGCCTCCTTCAAAGATGCGCCGACATATTCAAACATCTCTCTTGCATAACGGTCATCCCCCAGATTTTCGGAGGCTTTTTTGTCGGCTTTGAGTTTATATAAAGAGATCACAGCATTTTTACGCACATACCAGTTTCTTGAATGCATCGCCTGACACAGGGCATCGATGCTTTCTTCACAAGGATAAGACTGCAGGCTCAGACAGGCCGGGATCGCAAAGCGGTCATCGGTCCCTTCTTCCCTGGCATAGCTTAAAAGAAGCGGCAGGATCTTTTCATCCTTGTGGTGCATGAAATAACGGATGATCGCAAAACGGACTTCATCCTGCGTATCCTTGTCCTGCAGATCTTTTAACAGTTCATCGTTGAAGAAATCATCCTTGCACATGGAGGCGTATTGAACGACACCGACTAAAAGATAATCGCGCCATTCATCGTGGTGACGCCACAAGCGTTCGCACAGTTCCTTCTGATCGCCCCTGTATTTCAATAATCCATCCGCGATCAGCTTTGGCGAATGATACCAGTCATTCTCATTGAGCAAGGCAAAGCCATGTTCGATCGCCTGGCTCTTTCCTAACGCATACAAAGCGTGTAAAAGATTCTCTCTGCAGTAGATCGTTGAATCTTCAAAGCACTGCAGCATGATCTGCGACATGATGCCCTCGTTTGCGGTACCGTCGAATTCGAAGGAAGCCAGCACATAGGCAAAGAAGGCCTTCTCCATGGCATTATGTTTTTCATATTCCAGAGCCAGCTTCTGAAAAGCGGCCATGTTCTTCTTGTAGAAGGTCAGACGTTTCTTCTTGTCTTTGAGCACTGCGTCCATCGCATTGTAAAGACCAGTCAGATGCTGTGCATCCTTGAGTTTTTCAACGGTCTTATCATCCAGGATCGTATTCTGTTTGTCTTTTTTCAGTTTCTGTTTCCAGCTTTCGATCCGTTTTTCCTTGTTTTTCTCTTTCTGTGTCTGCCGGTAGATGTAGATCACATTGAAAAGAAGAAGTGCCGCACAAATGAACAGATAGAAATAGATCACACCCTCAATGATTATCCGCATCTATTCAGCCCTCCAGACATTTCCTAAAACTTCATAGCTCTTCTTCGTCCGCATCACATATTTCACATCGCCCCAGCCTTTGACACTGAATGGTTTGAGTTCAATGACTCTTGCATCACTGCTCAGGCCGATATAGATCTTGTCGATCTTCTTGAAATCGACACCGTAATTACGATAGTAGTCCTGATGGATCCGCATGTTGCAAGGATCCCCGACATTTAACATCAGCCATGGGATCAATACTTCAACCCCATCTTCACCAAAGCAGAAACTGCTCAAAGAATCATAATTCGCATCATATGGGTTGCCATTACCGCGGATGAGCCTTCCGGCTTCCTGTTTGCCCAGTCTTTGCAAGGCACGGCTTTGCGGATCGATCTTGTCGGTGAGATAAGGATTGTTCAAAGCAAAATTGACGATCACGAACTGATTGGTATCCGCCTCCGGAACATCGCTGAAGGCGTTCTCACCTTCCATCTCGTAGCGGAAGTTTTCTCTTGTCGCATCCTGTCTTTCCTGAACATAGAGGATCGTATCATCTGTTCCATGGATCTTCAAAATGAAGTCGGCAGCCCGGTCAAAGCCAAACGGACAGACATTGGCTTTCCTTGCACCAAGGCTGTCATTTGTATCAATAGGAAGGTAGAGCAGATCGCTTTCCTTTGCGTCTTTGACAAAGATATGGAGACCTTCATAATCATAAGAAAGATAGACTTTCTTTTCGGCGTCGATCACAAGATCTTCGGCCTTCCATTCGCTTCCATCGCCATCCGCAAAATGTGAGCTCTCCGCTTCAAAAGCGACCAGGCCGGAGTTCTGTCCTTCGGACAAGAGTTCGTGCCATAAATAGGCGTTGGACGTGTCTGTTGCGAAAGCGGTATTGAAACTGCTTGCCGAATAGATATCCTGCAAGGATGAGACAGCTGCACCGGCAAAACCGCAGTTTTTCACGGTCTTATATGTATTGACGAGTTCCTGCCCCTGCATGGTCTCATCATTGGCTTCATCATTGACGTTGTCCGCAAGAAAGCCCGACGTGGCCGAGAAAGTCGCGATCAAAGGCATCGTATGGTATCTTCCAAGCATTCCGCAATAGGAGCTGTAGCTTTCATTCAGATCTTCAAGTACCTTGTAGGCTTTCTGCGTGGAAGGATCGATGTCATGGTCCATCATCGTCATCGAAAGATGGTAATCGACATAGAATCCCGCTTTGTTGGTTTCAGTGGTCTGGATATGCTGCGGATCGATGTAGGCATACTTGCTTAACTGGCGTTCGTAGACTTCTTCGTAATGGACGAGGTCTGTGCCCTTGTCGATCTGCACGCCGATGAGCCTTTGCGTTCCATACTTGTTTCCTTCATAGCTGAACAGCTCATCCATGGCATCACAAAGCAGAGTTTCAAACACGGAGGCGTCTTCGGACGGATAAACGTAATTTCGCCTGCTTGTTTTAGCCTTGACTAAACGATGGTCGGTATAGGAGACCATATCCGGATCAAAACCGCCCAGCAGTTCAAAGCCAAGTACGAGATCTGAGAGGTCCTTTCGGAAGAAACCGTACTCGCCTCTGGCAAAATTGAAGATGTCCCTTTTGCCGTGAATGATATCGATGGCGGTCTTTCCCGTTGAGATAAGCTCATCGTAAAGACCGGAATCATAGCCATCCCTTACACTCTTTCGGATCGCATCACTGAAGGAGATGCCCTGTATCAAATACAGCTTTCCTTTTGTCTGGTTGTACTCAAAAAAGGAATCGTAGAAGTCCTGATCCATGATCGAAGAGACGCGGACCGCGTTGGCTCCTAAATCTTCGATCAGAGAAAAGCACTCCAGATAATCTTCTTTTTTCATGGAGAAATCCATGTAATTTTTCCCCGGCAGGGATGCGGAAAGATCGACACAGCGGATATCTGTCTTTTCTTCATTGACGCAGATCTCTTTGCCTGCCGCATAGGAAAATGCGCTGATCGGCTGATCATCACTTACGAAATAGAATCCGGCATGGAAGTAAGAATAGTAGAAACCCACCATGACCAGGAACAAAACTGTCAATATCGCAACGAATCGTCTCATAATCTCTATTCAATGATCTGTCCGGAGAACTTGGACGGATGACAATACTGGCGTAAGGAATCGATGTTTTCATCGAGCCAGTGGGAATGATCTAGCAGATAATCGATCATCATCTCGTTTGCCTCGGCATAATCTTCCGGATTCAGCGTATGGATGCCATCCAGGCCTCCCTCCATAAAACTGCGTCTCTCTCTGCTTGTGACCTTATCCGGGTCAAAGGAGTAGCCCCAGACTTCGAAGTTTCTTTCGATCGCCGGACCAAGGTAGTCTTCGGTCTCTTTGATGTATGTCAAAAGGTTTTCATCGGATAGGATGCCTTCTCTTAGCTGTTTGTAGCGGCGTATGGCGCGTTCGACGAAATCCTTGTCCTTCATCATCTGGGCAAACCAGCCTCTCTGTGCAAGGATGAAATCATCGTCCGGCACCGGCTGGAAGAAGTTGTCAAGCGCGTTGTTGAAATCCCAGACCGGACCGATGCAGAGTTTTCCTCTGACATCGCGGTAAAAATAAGTCGAAGCGGAGAAGGTATCGTTGATACCTAAAAATTCTTCAATGATGTAGTAATTGATGAAGCTGTCAAGATCGATCTCGTCTTTCCAGGCATGGCTTCCATCGGCTGTTTCCGCACCGAAGATCTTGCGTTCCACTTCCGAAAGGTCGGTCTCGACATAGCGTTTGACTCTCTCATCCTGGTATTTCAAAGGCGGATAGATGATCTCAACATTCCTTCCTGTCTCCATGCGATAGGTATAGAAAGAGAAATTATCGACCTGTTTTTCCGGATTGACGCGCGGTTCGATCCTGACCATATAGCTCATGGCCAGATCGCCCGGTTCATATTCACTCAGATCGACACGGCCATCACCCGTTTCGATCATCTCCATCAGAACATAAACGCCCTGGTATTCGCCATCGATCATAACTTCGCAGAAACGAACTTCCGGCGTGTAGCCAGGCATGATCCTGGAGGCAATATTCATCCACATGTAATTGCGGATCAAAGTCTTGTCAAGGAATGGTCCGTAGAGTGCCCATTGATTTCCTTCCTTCATGTCAAGGAATGGCGCATCGATATCCTGAAGGGTTTCATCGACAAGACGGATACGGTAGGATTTTTTGGAAAACCAGCGTGAAGAGTTGCCGCGTATGCGAAACAAAGCATCGTAGCTCTTGTCTGCTTCATCGCTGTCGTGGTGCCAGGAATCTTTTTTGGAGATCTCGGATACTTTCACTTTGATCTGGTCTGAGCCGTCATCGGAAAGTTCGTAGTGGTCGAGATGTCCAAGCGCATTGGCGACTGGAGCCCCCGGGATCTTCTGCCCGCCTGTTTCGATCACAAGGATCGGCAGGTGGCTAGACAAAGAGGCATCCTTAAAAGGATCTTCACCGAGATCGCTTACGGATGCGTATTCTTTGTGCTGTTCGTGTCTTGATCTGACGATCAGGTTTTCGCTTCGCTCAAAAAAGAAGGAAAAGCCTAAGACTGCCGCGACCAGGACAAACGTGATCAGGGAGCCTTTCGACATCGCTTACCCCGTTATCTCATCAGACTGTGTGACGGTATTGACGTATTCCACGCCTTCAAGAGCGTATAAAGCGTCAGCGATATCGGTATCTTTCTTATAGTTGAGCTGCCAGATGCTGCGAGGCATTTCATAGATCAGCTCGACATGATCTCTTGTTGTATTGCGGACTCTAAGTAGTGCCCTCTTGTCAAAATAGGAAAAGACCAGTTCTTCGATCTTGGAGCTGTCTGCCTTGGAGGCACGGATGATCAGTAAGATCCTGTTTTCATTGCGTACTCTTCCAAGCAGCAGCAGGATGATAAACGTCACGGCTGAGCCGATACCGGCAACGACGTAGTCACCGACACCGCAGCAGATACCGATGATGATCGCCCAGAAGATGTAGGTCGTATCTCTTGAATCCTTGATCGCTGTACGGAAACGTACGATGGAAAGTGCACCGACCATACCTAAAGAAAGGACGATGTTGTTGCCGATGACGGTCATGACTGTGCCGGTCAGGATCGCCAGTGTCAGCAAGGAAACGTTGAATTTCTTGGAATAGGCGGTTCCCGCATGGGTATACCAGTAGGACAGGTAGACGATAAAGCCTAAGATCGCTGAGGCAGTGATATGCATCACGATCTCCTGCAAAGTCAGTACGCCGCTTTCATTGATCAGTTCCGAAATAAATGTACTCATTCTCTTTCCCCTTAAAAATTGAAATGCTTGCTCAAAGTCCGCGATAAGGCATATTTGCCTACCGACAGTTCACTTCGATCACATTGTCTTAACATATCTTTGATATAGCTTAACAAAAAGCCATTGTATTTGACTTCCATGACCACAAGATACGGGTCCAGCAGAGGAAACTGCTGCAGATCCGCATCGAAGACATCGTAATTGGATTCCGTGCCGATGATGTGATGGTCAAAGGTCACCCTGATCCTGTTTTCCTTGGCAATATATGCCTGACGCTTGTATTCCACGATCGCCTTTGGCCGGTAGCAGTGCATATTCATTAATGCATAACATTCAAGACCAAACTTCTCATCACTTGTCAAAAGCGGAGAATAGATGCCCTTGCATAAAAGCGATGCATCCTCTTTGCTCAAGCGAAGGGAACGCTTCTTCTGGTTGGAGCCTTCCTTCTGCTTCATCTCCAGCAGAGCAAACGGTGTATCCGGACCATAGTTCCTTAAACGGATCTTTCGTCTTAGCTCGATGCCCTCTTCCTTTTCTTCGAAGTCCCGGTCATCGATGGAATCATAATAAAGAGAACGGATCGAATAGCCATCCGTCTGATTGTGTTCGTCAGGGATCATGATCTTGTCAAGATCCGCCTTAAAACGATAATACTGATCCAATGTGATCAGAAACTTTCTTTCCTGCCTGGATACCTCATTCATATGCTTCAGCTTCTTTGAACGATTCAAACTCGTGGATCGCGAAATTAAAACTATTTTTATTATAATGCAAGCGCATCAATTCATAGCTTCTTCTTAAAGATTCAAATCCTTCCATATGGTACGTATTGATCTCTTCCAGCCCATAAGTACCGGCCTTCTGAAACTCATAGATCGTGATCAGAGTCTTGTTATATTTCTTACACAAGGATGCTTCCGTTTCGAGATGTGCGATCTCATCCCTGCGGTAATAATTCATGATCGCCAGTGTATCAAGGCCTTTATCGATGATCTTTTCAAGCTGTTCGTAGCGGTCAAAATGGTATGGAAGACAGACGATGAATTCCTTGTTTTTTTCTTTCGCATAAGTTCTCCCCTTTTCCAGACAGGATGCAAAGCAGTCCATGATCCTTTGATCATCTTCCTTGAAATCCTTTAACAGATGCGGTTCGATATCGATCACAAAGCCATCGATTTCAAGTTCATCAAATCTCTCCATGGCCCTGATCAAAGAAGCCCCGTCCTCCTGCAAGGCCCAGTTTGCCTCTCCCAGCAGAGCAAAGACTCTGATCTGATTGTTTTTGCATTCTTCGATAAAGGAGAGGATCTCTTCATTTTCCAGACCGGAAGAAAAATACTGATAAACTTCCTTTAGTCCGTAGTCCTTCATTAAGGAAAAAAGGACTTCCTTTTTCTCATCCAGTACATCGTCATGCCAGGAAAAGATGGCTGGCCCATGTACAAAAGCCCGCTTCTGAAAAAAGAAGAGGAAGGAAAGAGCCAGTATGATGAGACAAAGAATAAACTTTTTCACCTGATATGATGATATCACAAACAAAAAATTCAGCCGGATTCGCTCCGGCTGAACTTATAAGGACAGATATTAACGCATCGACTTGTCGTAAGGCTGACCGGACGCCTTTGGCGCGTGGTCGTGCTTTGACGTGATCGCCAGAGCGATCAAAGTGATGATGAACGGAAGGCTCTTGTAGAACGCAGCCGGAAGACCCAGGTTGTTTAAAAGCGGGATACCGGAATAGGCGTTGGCGATGGTCTTGCAGAAAGCAAAGAACGCTGCCGCACCAAGTAACGGGATCGAACGCCACTGACCAAAGATCAGAACCGACATTGCCAGATAACCGTAACCGCCGACGGTCTGCGAGTAGTGGGTCGCAACCGGCAGGATGTACATCAGACCGCCCATACCGCCGATGAAGCCGGCGATGATCAAAGCGGCATATCTGTACTTCTGTACGTTGACACCCAAGGATTCGGCTGCCTGCGGGTTTTCACCACACGCGCACATTCTCAAACCGAATCTGGTCTTGTTGAGGATGATCGCCGAAATGATGAAGATCGCAATACCGATGAAGTTGGTGATGTAGGTCCTTGTAAAGAACATCGGACCGATGATTGGTATATCGGCAAGGACAGGTATCCTTTCGATCAGGAAGTCATTGCGGATCGACAAATGTTCCGAACCATTCTGCAGTACTCTGGCAAAGAAGATACAGAAGGCTGGCGCAAAGGTATTCATCGCCATGCCGACGATCGTCTGATCGGCGTTCAGGTTGATGGCCGCAAACGCCAATAACAGCGTCAGCAGGACACCCATGACACCGGCAAACAGCAATGCGATGATCAGTCTCAGCTGACCGGCTACAACGCCATCGAGCCATTGCAGACAGAGGACGCCCCACATACAGGACCAGACCATGACGGAATCCAGACCCATATGGATGACACCGCTTCGCTCGGAGAACATGCCGCTGATGGAGACGACCAGGAGCGGAATGAAGAAATACATGAAATATCGTGCGATAAAGTAGAACATTTCCATACTATTTGAGCTCCTCTCCCGTGACCTTATTGATCTGCGTCTTCTGTTTCATCAGAAGCCTCTCAAGGATCTGCTTCAGGAACAAAGAGAATGCAGCGAAGTAAATGATAACGGATGTGATAACTGAAACGATCTCTCTCTGGAAACCGAAGATCTGCATGTAGTTGCCGCCGACCGTCAGGAACGCAAGGAACAAAGCACCAAGGATCGCACCGAGCGGATTGTTGTTGGCAAGACAGCATACTGCGATACCATTGAAGCCTTCTGCCGCCAGCTGTTCCTTCATCGTGATGTAGGTTCCGGAAGCTGATAAGTGTGTCAGACCACCGCCCAGGCCGCAAAGCGCACCGGACAGCAAGATCGAGATCATGATGTTCCTCTTGGAACGGATGCCGGCATAGCGGGAAGCTTCGGCATTCTTGCCGCAGGCTTTCAGTTCATAGCCGAGTTTCGTCTTCTCGATCAATACCCAGGCAAGTACTGCAAACAAGATCGCGATCAAAATTCCGATATCTGCCGTCTTGTTCTGCGTGATGGCAGGCATGAATGCCTGCGGCAGACGGCACTGCGCCGGGATGGCCCTGGTCTGGCCTTTCATTGCATCGTAGCAGTAGTCATTGATCCAGTGCATCATGTAGTACATTTCGATGTAGTTGAACATGATGGTACCGATGACCACGTTGACGTTGAAGTATGCCTTTAAAACGCCCGGAATGAATGCCCAGGCCGCACCGGCGAACGTCGCAACGATCAGCGGTACGATCCAGGTCAAAGGTGCCGGAAGGTTCTTGGAAAAATACAAAGATGTTAAGATCGCTGCAAGAGCACCGACCGAATACTGGCCAGGTCCGCCGATATTGAAGATACCGGCCTGGAAAGCCAGACACATCGCAACGCCGGTACAAAGGATCGGGGTCGCAAAGTAGAACAGGGTTCCAAGGTTTTTCATGCCGCCAAGCTGGAAACCGCCGGTGATCAGCGTGACGAAGGCAGATAAGCCCTTGGAAGGATTGGTCGCCATCAGTACTATGAAGGCAATGATCAGACCGCCGACGATGGCGATCAAAGAGGACAACAAGCCTGTGTAATTGGCGATCTCAAATTTCTTTTTCGTCTTCACGCTCATTGTGCTTTCTCCTCTCTTTTGACACCGGCCATGTACAAGCCCATCTCTTCGACAGAGACTTTCTTCGGATCGAGGTTGCCCATGATCTCGCCTTCAAACATGACGATCACACGGTCCGCGACGTCCATGACTTCATCGAGTTCAAACGACATCAGTAAGACTGCCTTGCCCTTGTCTCTTTGTTCGACCAGCTGCTTGTGAATGAATTCGATCGCACCGACATCCAGACCTCTGGTCGGCTGTACGGCCACTAAGACATCGGAATTCTGGTCGATCTCTCTGGCGACGATCGCTTTCTGCTGGTTGCCGCCGGACATCGATCTGGCCATCGTGTCCTTGCCCTGACCGGAACGGATATCGAAACGGTCGATCAGTTCATCGGCGTAAGTGTCAAATTTATTGAATTTCAAAAAGCCTGTTTTGGATACGAAATCCGGTTTGAAGTAATTCTTCAAAGCCAGGTTGTAGGACAAAGGATAATCGAGGATCAGACCATACTTGTGTCTGTCTTCCGGAATGTGGGACATGATCAGGTTTCGTTCACGGATGGATTTCTTCGTATAATCCACGCCGTTGATGGTGATCTTTCCTTCATTGATCGGCATGATGCCGGTCAGACCGTAGATCAGCTCACTTTGTCCGTTGCCGTCGATTCCCGCGATCGCGAGGATCTCTCCTTTTCTTACGGAGAAGGAGACGTCATTGACGACTTTCTTCTTGGTCTCATCGTTGATCATCGTCAGATGTTCGACTTTGAGTACTTCTTCTTTCGGATCTGCCGGCTTCTTGTCGACGTGGAAGGAGACTTCCCTTCCTACCATCAGTTCGCCCATCTGGGTGGTCGTCGTTGAAGCCGCATCCAGGGTCTTGATCAGTTTGCCTCTTCTTAAGACTGTGACCCTGTCAGATACTCTTTTTATTTCTTCGAGTTTATGGGAGATGAACAGGATCGTATGGCCTTCCTTGGCCAGTCCCTTCATGATCTCCATAAGTTCATCGATCTCTTGCGGAGTCAAAACAGCCGTAGGTTCATCAAAGATCAGTATCTCAGCTTCTCGATACAGCATCTTTAAGATCTCGCAGCGCTGCTGCTGACCGACCGTGATGTTTTCAATGAGGGCATCCGGATCGATCGCCAGCCCGTACTTTTCCGAGAGCTCTACGACCTTCTTGCGGCAGCTGTCCATATCAAGGAACGGTCCTTTGAGGGTCTCACTGCCTAAAATGATATTCTGTAAGACTGTGTAATTCTGAACCAGTTTGAAATGCTGATGCACCATACCGATACCCAGTTCCGTAGCGACGCGCGGATTGGTGATCTTTACTTCTTTCCCCCTGATCGCTATCGTGCCTTCTTCAGGCGTATACATACCAAAAAGGACGCTCATCAGCGTGGATTTTCCCGCGCCGTTTTCACCAAGCAAGGCGTGGATCTCTCCTTTGCGGATATCCAGTGAGATATCATTGCAGGCGATGATGCCCGGGAACCTCTTTGTTATGTGACGGAATTCAATGATATTTTCCGTGTTTTCCATATCTATCCTTTCACAAATAAAGGCGAAGAGAGGTGCCTTGCAGCACCTCTCTTTTATATCATCAGATCGATTAAATTACTGCTCGAAATAAGTAACGTTGACGTATTCGTAACCATCAACCGGAGCACCGTTGACACCGTCAACTTCCGTCGGCAGAGTGTCATGAACAGCGATGACCTGCTGTTTGACAGCGTTGTAATCATCCTCTGTGAATGTATTCCAGTTTTCAGCTCTGTATGGAGCCAAGATCGCGCCGTCTTCCTTAGCACCTAAGCGGATCAGACCGGCATCAGTGTAAGCTTTCCATTCAGAACCACCGGCGTAAGCAGCCTTGACAGCTCTGTAGATCGTGATCTCGAGGTCCTTCATAGCAGAAGTGACGAAGATCGGTTCGTTTTCAGCGCCGTCAGCAGCTCTTGTGAAGTATTCATCGGTATCGACACCGACGATCTTTCTGTTTTCGCCATCCTTAGCAGCCTGGATGACAGAGTTGACGATCGTACCACCGCAGGAGAAGATGATCTCTGTGCCGTTGGTGTACCATTCAGAAGCTCTGGTAACGATATCCGGAGAAGCATCGAATGTACCTGTGTAGAAGTACTTCATATCGATGGAACCTTTTGCAAGACCGAGTTCTTCAGCCGCATCTTCAGCACCTTCGATGAAGCCATAGCCGAATCTGACAACAGCCGGAACAGCCATACCGCCCATGAAGGCGAGGTTTCTGTAACCGTCTTTGACAACAGCGTAACCAGCCATGTAACCGCAATCCTGTTCAGCGAATGTGATCATAGCCAGGTTGTCCTGATGAGGAAGTGAATCATCGACACCATCGTAGTCGTAGTCGATGTTGTACAAGTCATCGGCATCGACGAAGATGACCTTGACATCCGGATAGTTT
This sequence comes from Solobacterium sp. UBA3303, assembly GCA_002362065.1. GTDB lineage: Bacteria > Bacillota_I > Bacilli_A > Erysipelotrichales > Erysipelotrichaceae > Colivicinus. Next base: position 32,203 of record DESX01000013.1, on the reverse strand, counting down.
GGAATCTCCTGGCAAAGTGCAGCATCCCATAAGAAGCCGACTGCTACGAGTACTTCCGCATGCATCTGGTTGACTGCCTGTTCGAAGATCGTCGTTCTGGATGCATCATCGGAGCCTGCTGGCTGTAAGTAAGTGTACTTCAGACCATTCTCTTCACAGTAATCCTTGATACCGTAGAATGAATGCTCGTTGAAGCCGCCATCATAAATCGAACCTAAGTCAGCGAGGAATACGACATCGTAATCTTCCTCAGCAGCTGCAGGTTCAGTGTTCCCCTCGTTTCCGCCTTCCTTCTTTGCGCAGCCAAATAAGCACAAAGTGAGGAGGACAGCGAGAGCTAACGTAAGAAATTTCTTCATCTTTTTCTCCTTCTTTCCTAAAAAATGGATCTGCATACATAAAAAACGACCTCTATCATATCGGATACATTTTGCTTTTCATATATACATCTCTATCTCAATATTACCATCTCTTCTTTGATGGTTACAAGTAGCTTTCTTCTTACGGTTCGCTTAAAAAGCCAAAAATAAAACAGGCATCTTCCAAGGTGCCTGTGAAATGAGCTGCAGTCAAAGAAACAGATACAAGACAAACTCCCCATAAGCTTTCCGCTGTTTCTTCCATATAAACCGGCCGGATATACATGCGTCGGCTCATACTGGAAACAAAGCAGTCAGAACATGGGGAGTTCTTACTGTGTTTTTCTTTAAGTGCGGATCCCGTATGGCAAAATTCAAGGACGGGTATCCGGAATCATGCACAGAACGTTCATTTATACCACGGTCCGACATCCTTTGTCATCCCATAGGTCAGCTTCAAGCCGATGTCCAGGAAATAGCCTGTAAACAGGACTGAAACGATCGAACCGATGCCGATCACCCCGCCCAGCAGATAACCGGCAAGGAAAAACAAAGCGTCCGTGATGACCTGCGTGTACTTTAATTCCAGCGGCGTCTTTTCACTCAGAAACAAGGGCAGAAACTGAAAACAGCCAACACCCATCTCTGCCGCAATCCCCATGCCGTAGCCAATACCGGTCGTTACCAGTCCGACGAACAGGATGACGATCCTGACAGTTAAAGCTGTCGTATCGGCAGGAAACAGGTTTCGCATCATCCCTTCAAACAGATCGATGAACGGCCCGCCCGTCAAGACGCCCAGCAGAGTGCCCGGACCCAGGTATTTTCGTATGAACATAAAGATCAGTATGGTCTGTATGATGTTGCAGAATGTGGAGATCGTCCCATAGCTTAATCCGTAGTGGCCATGTAAGCCATCGACAAAGATCGTGATCGGATCGGTCCCGAAACCGCAGTTGTAGTAACAGCCGATACCGAAACTTGAGATCAATGAAGAAAGAAAGCTGATCGCAAAGCGGATACAGAACGCTTTCAGATCCAGGTGTTTCATCTAGTCTTCCCTGATATCTTCAAGATCATCCAGCCCATCGATGATCTCGATCGCCCGTAAAGTGATCTTTGTCATCAGATCGACTTTTTGCGCATAATCCTCTTTGTTGGATGTCGACATGGTTCCATGATTCTCACCAAGCCAGCCGCCGCACAAAAGGATCGTACCCGAGCGGATACCGCCCAGCAATGAGGAGACCGTAAACAGGGCTGCGGATTCATTTTCCACTGCCAGAACACCGGCATCGGTCCATGGCCGGATCCTTTCCATATAGCCTTCATGGGCACCTGGCGATTCAATGTAAAAGGAATCGTGGCTGCGGATGATGCCAAGGTATGGCTTGACGCCGTATTCTTCGCACGCCTTGCGTAAGGCACAGACCACATCGACATCGGCAATGGCCGGATATTCAAGTGGAATGTATTCTTTTGATGCGCCTTCACCGCGCACCGCGCCGGTCGCTATGACAAAGCAGTTTTCCGGAAGTGATGGCTGCAAGGATCCGCAGGTACCCATACGGATCATCGTTTTCACGCCAAGATGTTTGAGCTCCTCGACGGCCACCGAGACCGCCATTGCACCCATGCCGGTGCACATGACCGAAACCGGGATATCGTGATAGGTTCCGGTGTAGGTCGGATTGCCTCTGGAAACGGCCATGAGCTTTCCGTTTTCAAAATGCTTTGCGACCATCTCGCATCTGGCCGGATCGGCAGGCAGGATGAAGTGTTTTCCGCAGTCATGTTCATCGAGGCCGATATGCCACATCTTGCCGTTCTCATTGGTCAGCTTCACTGATCTATATTTCATATTCTTCCCCTTTGATCAGTTTCGACATGGCCAGGACCGCGATATCGATGACCTCATCCATCTTTGGTCCATAGTCCTTTTCGTAGTCCATCGCTTCGCCTGTCGCCAGGTTGTCCGTGACCACATAGATGCAGCCCGCCTGCATCTGCAGGATCGAAGCGACCGTAAACATCGTCGCACACTCGTTATCCACGCAGGACACACCGACCTTTTGCCATGGCGCGATCCTTTCCTTAACGCCCTCATGGGCAAACGGAGACTCCAGGAACAATGCATCATGTGTGCGAATGATACCGGTCGTCACATCCTTCCCCAGTTCTTTCGCACTCTGCAGGATCGCAAAGAAGCTGTCAAGATCGGAAACTGCCGGGTATTGTATATTGACGTATTCCAGTGTCGCCCCTTCGCAGCGGCAGGCTCCCTGCGGGACAAAGATCGTTCCCGGTTTTATATCCGGATCGATCGCGTAGCAGGATCCCACCTTGATCATGCGATTGCAGCCGATGTGTCTCAACTCTTCGACGGCGATCTCTGTGGGCATGCAGCCATTGCCGATCGACATGGCCGACATCCTTGTGCCATTGTATTCTCCGGTATAAGTGATGTATTCGCGATGAAAAGCCATCCTTTTTGCATCCTTGAAGCGGTCCTTGATCACTTCGACGCGTTCCAGGTTGGAAGTTAATATCACGCCATCACCGATCATCGAATGATCGATGCCAAGATGATGGACCGTACCGTCTTTTTCAAGCTGTGGTATAGAATCAAAGCCATTCTTGATCTTGTCGTTCATCATCGTATGACTCCTTTCTTTTCCATTTCATCAATGATCTCAGCTGCCCGGATCGCGATCTTTGAACATACAAGGATGCGCTTGTCCATGAAGTCATCTTCAAAGGCTTCCGGATAAGCTTCCTCTGATTTCGGTCCGGTGTAGTAGATCGTATCTTCGACCATGGAGGTGTGGGATACGCAGATCGAACCGCAGCGAAGGCCCAGCTGCGGACCGACGGTAAACAGAGTCGCCGATTCGTTTTCGACCATCTTGACTCCGGCATCGACCCACGGTTTCATCCGCTCATAGGTATCGATCATGGCAGTGCTCGTTTCCCGGTAATAGGAATCGTGAGCTCTGTACAAGCCGACGATCGGATCTTCACCGAATTCCTTTGCCGCCTTGATCAAGGCCATCGTCACATACGGGTCAGCGATCGCCGGATATTCGGCAGGCACGTATTCATAGGAATTGCCATCTCCTCGAACACAGCCTGTGGCAATGATGATCCTGCCCGGCTTGTAGTCGGTCAATAATGCCGCACCTGTTCCGACCCGGATCAGGTTCTTCATGCCGATCTGTGCACACTCTTCCGCGACCGTCGAGACCGCCAGAGGTCCCATGCCGGAAGAAACGACAGAGATCGGCACATCATTCGGTGTCTTTCCCGTATAGGTGTAGTAGGTCCTTTGACCATTGATAAAACGGGCATCCTTGAAACAGCCGGCAATGACCTTGGAACGGGCCAGGTCACCCGGCATCAGCACCGTTTCGGCGATGTCGCCTTCCTTTAAACCGGTAAAGTAAAGTCTTCCCTTGGAATCGAGATATTTTGTTTCTCTGACGTTCATATTTACTCCTTCACATAGCCTGTGCGCACATTGAGTTTGTGGATCAGGTCATTGCATTTTTTTATGATCTCTTCTTCATCAAACCCCTGCAGACGTTTATCCTTCAGTTTCAATTCTCCTTCAACGAAGACCGTATCGACGGCATGGCCGGTACCGGCATATAAAAGATTGCCGATCCTGTGATCTCTATCGGTCAAAGAAAGATCATCTTCCATGTTGACTAAGATCAGATCCGCCCGGTTTCCTTCTTTGATCTCACCGAGATCGTCATAACCCAGAGCTCTTGCGCCATTGACGGTCATCATCTTGAAGGTCGTTGCCGCATCCATGACGGTCGGATCGAGAGTCACCGCCTTTTGCAGGTAGGAGCCGGCCTTGCCTTCCCGGATCATGTCCTTGGTGCCGCTGGATGCTTCGCCATCACAGCCCATCGCGACCGGGATGCCGAGTTTTAGCATCTGTGCGATCTTCGGGATGCCATCCGAGATCTTCATATTGGTGTTTGGACAATGGACCGGTATTGCGCCACTGTCTTTGATGATCTCAAGTTCATGATCGCTCAGCCAGATCGAATGGGCCAGAAGGGTCTTGTTATCAAGGATTCCAAGGTACTGCAAAGCTTCGGCTTCGCCGTTTAAGCCATAGGCCCTTGCCACATTTTCGGTCTCCATCTTTCCTTCGCCAAGATGGGTGTGATAGATGAGCCCCCTCTCATTTGCCCAGGCCTTCAACGCCTTTGCCATCTCACCCGACACTGCCGGTAATCCGGCCGGGGCAACGGAAGCCCTCATTAAACCATGGTTTCTTCCATGAGCCTTGGCATAGACTTCCTCACTTCTTCGAATCGCTTCTTCAACGGAAATGATCGGCGTCACTTCGTTTTCCGGGATATCGGTCGTGGAGATGCCATAGGTCACGCGGATCCCGGCATCTTCAAAAGCCTGCAGACCTGCATCCATATGTTCGTAGCCGCCCATCTCATTGATGGTGGTCGTACCGAAACGCATCGCACTCAGACAGGAAAGAAGCGTTGCATAATAGTAGTCTTCATCGGTCATTTCGTCTTCAAAGCGGAAGAGCCTTACGAGCCACTCCGTGATCACAAGATCGTCCAGCGGCCCCTTGATGAAGGTCTGGTAGACATGGGAATGACAGTCCGTAAAGCCCGGCAGCGCCAGCTTGTTTCCGGCATCGATGACCCTCGCATCCGGATGCATGTTAGGGTCGATGACATCGGCGATCTTTTCAAAGCGTCCGTCTTTGATCAAAATGTCCTTCGTCGCCGTACGCAGATCCTCTAGATCTGCCACATCGGCATTCCTGATCAGAAATTCACTCATAAATACTCCTCCCTTTGCATGACAAAAGATGATCTTCCATCCGAAGATTCTTCTTAACGCTGCGGCATTTCCACAGGCTCAGCCTGAAATTGTCTTTCATATAAGCTCCTTGAGTTCCTATAGAGAAAATAAGCCAGCTTTTTTGAAAGCCGGCCAACTAACTTCGTTGATATGAATCTTCATTCACTCTTATACTTCTACAGAAGCAACTTTACAATTTCAATTTATCATGACAAAAAGGACCCGTCAATAATCTGTTATACTGAAATCGAGGTAAACAAGATGAAACACAATAAGATCATTTTTGACTGTGATATCGGCTGTGATGATGCGGTGGCTCTGATCGCCTTACTGACAAACAAGGAGCTTGAAGTGATCGCCATCACCTGCGTCAAAGGAAACATCCCGGCGGATGCTGTCGTGAAGAATGCTTTGAAAGTCTCAAATCTCTGTCACAAGGACATCCCGGTCTATAAAGGCTGCAGCAGCCCGATGGTCAGAGACCTCTTCAAGGGAAGAGAAAAGAATACACTGATCCAGACCATTTATAAGGAAAGAGACGGAAAGCCGGTCCTCATCCATGATCCGGATTTTGATTTGCCAATGCCTGACAGGAAAGTCGAAGACAAGCACGCCTGCACTTACATCATCGAAACGCTTAAAAATTCAAAGGAAAAGATCGACATCTGCGCTGTTGGTCCTTTGACCAATATCGCCATGGCCTTAAGGCTCGATCCTGAGATCATCGACAAAATCGGCACGATCTACATCATGGGCGGCGGTTTATACATTGGAAACCGCACTCCGGTCGCAGAAGCCAACTTCTACGATGATCCGGAAGCTGCCCAGATCGTCTTAAACAGCGGTGCACACTGCCTTGTCTGTCCGATCGAAGCCTGCGAAGAAGGTGCGACCTATACGATCAAAGATCTCGAAGAGATCAAGGCTTTGAATACACCGATCGCCGATTTCCTGTATGAAGAGCTTCATGGCTATATCGAACGCTGTGATTACCTCTTTGGCGGGGGATTGAATGACTGCTGCATCTACGATTTCGCGTCGGTCATTCCTCTGATCGATGAGACAGCCGTACTTGAAAAGAAAAAGGAGATCGTCAATATCGACATCTCCGGCGGTATGGCGGACGGACAGATGGTGGTCGACCGAAGAGGCATGTTTGAAAATACTGCCGATACGGAGATCATCTACCACATGGATCCGATCAAGGTGCACGAGATCCTGCTGAAACAGCTCAAAGAATTCTGAAAGAAAAAAGGTCATATCGCACGATATGGCCTTTTCTTTCGTTTAGCTGGCCTTGAAGCCGTAGCCGTCATTGGCTTCCGTGATGTAGTTGCATTCCGGAAGCATTTCACGCAGGGTGAACTCATGATACTCATTCACCGACTTTGCGCAGATGATCTTAAATTCATCCGGCCTGCAGAATTCGGACATCACCTGTCTGCAGACGCCGCATGGTGTGCAATAACCTTCCGACCCCCTCTTCGCATCTCCGCCGACGATCGCGATCTTTTCAAAATCGTAAACGCCTTCTGAAATTGCCTTGAAGAAGGCCGTGCGTTCTGCACAGACCGTTGCGGAAAAACCGCTGTTTTCAATGTTGCAGCCCTTATAGACCCTGCCGTCTTTTGTTAACAGGGCAGCTCCGACCTTCCAGTTGGAATATGGAGCGTAGGCTTTTTCTCTGGCCTCAAAAGCCAGAGCAATGAGTTCTTCGTTGCTCATATCACAGCCACTTGAAGAATTCTTCAACAAGCTTTGCGTAATCGCCTTCGACGATCAGGTGGTGATTGCCGATCGATTCGGTCAGGAAGTATGTGACAGGCTTGTCGAGTTTCAGCTTGACCTGTGTACGGCAAAGGTTGAATTCCGACAGGTTCTCTAACAGTGTTCCGGAAGAAACGAAGTATTCGTTGAGCATGCCGTCGCACTTGAAGACGGTGATCGGGCCTTCCTGCAGTTTGCCACGGAAGGCAACGCCGATCTGCGACTCGAAGTGCGTCATGATCTCGAAGCTTCTTGGCATGTTGATCGGAAGTGTGCAATGCGCAAAGATGATCTCATTGTTGTCGGTATCGATCCTTGAAGGGTTGGCCATGAAGACCGGCTTTTCGGAAAGTTCACCGATGACAGCCATCGATAAGAGGGCCGGCACATCGCCTTCACAGGACGCATAGATGCCTTCCGCATTCAGAATAGCCAGAGCGGCACAGCCTGTGGAATGAACGGTATCAAGCAAGTCGAAGCATCTTACGGTGATGCCATTGAGTTCATACTTGTCGACGATCCTTCTTAAAGCACCGTAGATGTATAAAGCTTCTTCGATCTCATGTTCATCATAGCCTTTGGATTTGATGAGCTTGGTGTACTCGTTTTCCTTGTATTCTCTCTTGTGGATCTCTTCAAAGAATTCTTCCATCGTGACATCGATGATCTCGATGTTGTTGTATTCCTTTGAATCATTCGCATCGACATCGGAAGAGATCAGCCAGTCGGAAGGATGTCCGACTCTCGCGATACGGAAACCGTCAAGTCTCTTCTTTGCCTTGAATACCTGAGCGAGCTCCTTGATACGTTTTACGACGAAGTCATCGCTGCCGTGAATGATCTCACCCGGAAGATCGTTCTGTCTCAGGTAAGAGAGGATCTCCATGGAAGCGGCCAGGGAGTTGTTGGCACCGGTCGTCAAAAGGAAGTAAGGCTGCGGAAGCTTGTCCATATCTCTCTTGAAGATGCCTTCCGTACCGCCGCCGCCGATGAATTCAACGGCCATATCGTAGTCTTTGATATGATCTGCATCTGTCACTTCAAATTCAAAACCTGTTTCTTCAGACAGTTTTTTCAGCCATGGGAAATTGCCGGAATTGGCGATCTCGGCTGCCGCTGTTGAAGAAACGACATAATAAACACCTATTTTCATATGATATATGACTCTCCTTACACCCCCATTTTAACACTTATAGCTCTGTCATAAACAAAAACAGGTATCCTACTTTGGCATAGAAAAAGTCATGCGTGAACATGACTTTGTGTTTCATTACTTGACTGTGATGATCTTCATGAAGTTGGCAGAACCCTCGCCTGTCGGATAACCGGCGGACAGGATGATCTGTGAACCCGGCTTGATGCCGTAGGATTTGACGACGGAAGAAGCGAGTTCATCGTCGTTGGTCATATTGTTCTGCACGTAGGAGAAGATCGGCTTGACGCCCCAGTAGACTTCAAGCTTGCCCTGTGTCGACTTGGTGAAGGTGACCGCAAAGATTGGTACAGGCGGACGATACTTGGATATCCTTCTTGCCGTCGTGCCGCCCTGTGTGAAGACGACGATCGCCGCAATATCAAGTGTCAGAGTTGCATCAGAGATCGCGATACCGATCGCATCCTGGATCGTCTTGTTGTTGGTCATCTTGGCATGTTCGAGGTTTTCTCTGTAAGGGATGATCTTTTCCGTTGCCTCAGCGATCTTGGCCATCGTGGAGACCGCTTCGACCGGGTATTCACCGGCTGCCGTCTCTGCGGATAACATGACCGCATCGGAACCATCGAGTACGGCGTTGGAAACATCGGATGCTTCCGCTCTTGTACAGCGCGGATTGGATGTCATCGAATCGAGCATGTGTGTTGCGGTGATGACAGCCTTGCCTTTCTTGTTGGCTTGTTCGATGATCTTCTTCTGGTAGATCGGGACGAAGGCTGTTTCAACTTCAACGCCCAGGTCACCTCTTGCGACCATGACGCCGTCGGCGACTTCAAGGATCTCGTCGAGGTTGTCGAAACCTTCCTGGTTTTCGATCTTGGCGATGATCTGAATTTTCGGCTTGCCCATTTCCGTAATGATCTTGCGGATCTTCAGGACATCTTCCGGTCTTCTGACGAAGGATGCTGCGATGAAATCGACATCGTTGTTGCAGCCGAAGCGGATATCTTCATCATCCTTCATCGAGATGAACGGCATGGAGAGTTTGACGCCCGGCACATTGCAGCCCTTCTTGGAAGCGAGCTGGCCATTGACCTCGACTCTCGCCTTGATCTCGTTGCCATCGTTTTCGAGAACTGTCAGTTTCTGCTTGCCGTCGTTGACTAAAATGTAGTTTCCCGGTACGACGTCATCGAAGATCTCCTTGCACTGTATCGTGAAACGATCGTGCGTACCTTCGATATCTTCTCTTTGTATCGTAACGATCTCACCCTTCTGGTAAGTCTCGACATCGTTCTTGAATGTTCCCAGACGGATCTCCGGTCCTTTGGTATCCAGCATGATACCCAGATTGATCCCGTTTTCTTTTTCTACTTTTCTGACTGTATTGATCCTGGCGAGATGTTCTTCATGACTGCCATGGGAGAAATTCAGTCTTACGATATTCATACCCTCCTGGGCCATCTTCAGTATCGTGTCATAGTTGTCCGAAGCAGGTCCCAGTGTGCATATGATCTTGGTCTGTTTTCCAATCATAAAATGCTCCTTTTCAAAGATTCAAAATCCATTATAGCCAAACGAAAAGAAAAAGCGACATATTTCGTCACTTTTTCAGCGTTTCTGTATCGTTTTTCGCAAGTAAAGCGTTTACTTTCTGCACATCCGCATCGAGCTCTTCAATGCCGATGGCTTCTTCCTCGCTTCCCATCGATGTAAAGACTGAATCGATCAGCACGAAGGTATCAAGGAGCCTCTGTCTGGAAGATGAGATATCGACGATGCTCTGGTCGTGTCCTTCCATCGTGATGTAGTCATCGGTGATCTGCACCAGCATCGGAAGATAATGATCGTAAAGCTTTCGTAACTGATCGGAATGATCGATGATGCCGGCTTCTGCATCCTTGATCCGTGAGATCGTTTCATTGATCTTTTCTTTGACTTTTCTGTTTTTGACTTTCCTTGAAAGAAGCTTCAGCTTAGCCATAGTCTCTCTTCCGGAAAGGATCAGATCAGATTCCGCCGCATACTTGCGCATGCGGAACGACAGGTCGATCGCGTCCTTATCTTTTATGCGGTCAAGGAAGCCGCAGACCTCATTGTAGAAAGCCGCATCGGCTTTTGAAAGTTCATTGAGTGAGATCTGACTTCCATCTTCCTTTACAAGGAATAATGTATTGGCATTGGGCTTTGCCTTTTTGTCTTTCTTTACAAGTTTTGTTCCCCTGATCATGTAGAGCTCGGAATACTGACTCAGATAGGAATCGATCTTTCTGAGGTCGATGCTGACTTTCTTCTTCCGGCCATTTTCACCCTTTGTTTCATAGCGAAGGGTGTTATCCTTGATCAAAGCTGACTGGCCGCTTGAAGTATTCTTTGAGCCGAAGATCGCAACTGCAAAAACGCTCAAAGCCAGTACGCCGAGTATACATAAGGATAGGATAAAGATCGTGCTCAAAAGGCTCATCACCTCCCTGTCAAACATGGATATTCCGGTATTTAAAGAAGTCAGGACAGCCAGAACCAAAAGAAGGCTCAGCATGAAGAATGCTGCTTTGATAAAACTTGCCAGAGAACTTCTTTCTTTTTCCATCAGTTTTCTTTCCAGTCTTTGATCTGATCGACAAATTCCTTGGCCTTGGTATAGCCATGGTAATAGGACATCAGCAGTTCATCCTCGTTGGATTCAAGCCTGCTGACTTCCTGCATGGTCGGGCGGATGATGATGACTTTGCCTTCCGCCTCCAGCTTTTCACAAAGATCGACCTGATCGTGATACATCTGTGTCCTGTTTTCCAGTGCCTTATAGAAATTCGGATACTTTCCATAAAGTCTTCTGAACAAGGCCAATGCCGCATCGTTGATCCTTGAATAATTTCCCTGTTTCCTGGTCAATACGACGACGACCTTGTCATAGCCCATATCCAGGGCTCTTTGCACAGGGATCGAATCACAGATACCGCCATCCATATATAACTGGTCATCGATATTCACCGGTTCGGTCAGGCCCGGCATCGAGCAGGACGCCTTGCCGATGAGTCTTGATCTTTCGATGTCATCTGTATGCATATACTCGGCCTTGCCGGTATAGATGTTGGATACGACCATATCCCATGGCGTCGGATTGGAAATGAAACGGTCAAAATCGAAATCATACTGCTGCGTGTACTCGTAGAAGATCTTGTCGAGATCCACGAATTTGTGTGATTCCCTCATCTGCGATACGCCCCAGAAGGAATTGGAACGGTCTTTCTGTATCATGCAGGCTCTCGCATAGCCTCTTTGTCTGCCGATATAGGCAAAGGTATTGCAGGATCCGGCGCTGACGCCGACCACATAATCAAAATCTATTTTTTTGTCCAGAAAACAGTCGATCGTTCCGCCGGTAAACACACCGCGAAGTCCGCCGCCTTCCAGGACCAAAGCCACTTTACTCATAAGCTGATCTCCATATACATTCTCATTATACAAAAAAAGAACATGGTCAGGATGAAGGGATTCGAACCCTTGACCTCTTACACCCGAAGCAAGCGCTCCACCAAGCTGAGCTACATCCTGAGATCATATTCTTTTGTGCATATACTATTTTACATCTTTTTTATCAGATTTACAGTCTTTTTTAATCAAGTTCGGCTTTGCCGGTGTAAAGCTGATAATATCTGCCCTTCTGGGCGATCAAAGCATCGTGGTCACCGCGTTCGATGATCTGTCCGTGTTCAAGGACGATGATCGCATTGGCATTGCGTACGGTCGACAGACGATGGGCGATGACGAAGGTCGTACGGCCTTTCATCAGTTCATCCATACCCTTTTCGATCAGCTTCTCGGTATGGGTATCGATCGAAGATGTCGCTTCATCCAAAACCATGACCGGAGGATCGGCGACCGCACATCTTGCGATGTTGAGCAGCTGCCTCTGGCCTTGCGAGAGATTGGATCCGTTGGCACTCAGCACCGTCTGATAGCCATGCGGCAGTCTCTCAATGAAGGAATCCGCATTGGAGATCTTTGCGGCAGCGATGCATTCTTCATCGGTCGCATCAAGTCTTCCGTAACGGATATTGTCCATGATCGTACCGGAGAACAGGTTCGTGTCCTGCAAAACGACACCGACGGATCTTCGCAAGTCATCCTTCTTGATCTCCTTGATCGGGATGCCATCGAAGGTGATCATGCCTTCCTGATCTTCCACGTCGTAGAAACGGTTGATCAGGTTGGTGATGGTCGTCTTGCCCGCACCGGTTGAACCGACAAAGGCGATCTTCTGACCCGGGTTGGCGTATAAGGAGATGTCCTTTAAGATCGTCTTTCCTTCGTTGTAGCGGAAGGTGACGTTGTTTAAACGGATATCGCCTTTAAGCTCGATATATTTTGGCGGATCGATCGGGATCTTCCATGCCCAGCGATCCGTCTTCCTGTCAGTCTCGACAAGTTCTTCCTTGTCTTCTTCGACATTGACCAGTTCGATGATGCCGTAGTCGAGTTCCGCTTCCTTCTCCATCAGATCGAAGACTCTCTCTGCACCGGCCAGCGACATCATGATGCCGTTGAACTGCTGGGAAAGGTTGGAGATCGGTCCGGCAAACTGTCTGACAAACAAGAGGAAGGATGCCAGATCGCCGATCCGCATACTGCCGTCGATGCACATGCGTCCGCCAAGGACTGCCACGATCGCATAAGCGATGTATGACAGGTTGCCGTTGATCGGCATCAGCATCGATGCATAGGCATTGGAACGAAGCGAATAGTTGTAAAGCCTCTCGTTGAATTCCAGGAAGCCGTCGATCGCTTCCTTTTCATGGTTGAAGACCTTGATGACCTTCTGACCGGAGAACATCTCCTGCGTATAGCCGTTGATGTTGGAAACTTCTCTCTGCAGTCCGGCAAAGGTCTTTCTTGAACCCTTGGCCAGGAAGAATGTGAAGAAGAACATCGTGATCAGGAATACGACCATGACGATGCTCAGACGGAAATTCAGCGCAAACATGAAGCTGAAGCAGCCCACGATCGTGATCATCGTGGTGATCAGCGTCGGGAAGCCATCCGCCAGCATCGGACGTATCGTATCGATATCGTTGGTGTAGTAGTTCATCACTTCGCCATGCGTCCTCGTATCAAAGAAACGCACAGGGAGTTTTTCCATGACCCGGAACAGGTCTTTTCGCATGTCATCAAGCACACCGGTCGAAACGATCGACATCAGTTTCGAGAAGGCGAAGGATGCGACCAGGCCTGTGACATAGACCGCGATCATCACGAATAACATCCTTTTGAAGCCGCTGAGATCCGGGTTTTCCTGTCCGATGTATGGGACGACATAGTTATTTAAGATCGGTGTGAACAGATAGGATGAGATGACACCAGTCATCGATGCGATGATCGTAAAGACGATCGCCGCGATAAAGCGGAAGCGGTAACGTTTCCCGATATAGGAGAAACACTTTCCGATCGTGCCAAGCACGTCGTTTGCTCTGGAAGTCCTGAGCTGTCTGTAACCTGTGTCTGCCATTATTCCAGTGCTCCTTCCATCTGTGTATTGTAGAGATCGCGATAGACCTCATTCCTTGCCATGAGTTCCTCATGATTGCCGATATCTTCGATCATGCCGTCATTCATGATGATGATGCGGCTGGCTTCCTTGACCGAAGCCACGCGCTGGGCAATGATGATCGTCGTCATGCCGCCGAGCTTTTCCTTCAAAGCGAGCTGGATGCGATGATCGGTATCGGTATCGACAGCACTTGTTGAATCATCGAGGATGATGATCTTCGGATGTTTCATCAGAGCTCTTGCGATACATAGTCTCTGTTTCTGGCCACCGGAAACATTGACGCCGCCCTGGCCGAGTTCTGTTTCATATTTCATCGGCATCGCCTGAATGAAATCGTCCGCCTGCGCATATTTGCAGGCTTCCACGACTTCTTCGTGGGTCGCGTTTGGATTGCCCCACTTCATATTCTCTTCGATCGTACCGGAGAATAAAGTATTCTTCTGTAAGACCATGGCGACTGCCTCACGCAGATTGTGCAGTTTGTATTCCCTGACGTTGTGGCCGCCGACTAAGACTTCGCCCTGGGTCACATCGTAAAGACGCGGGATCAGCTGTACCAGTGTCGACTTGGAGGAACCGGTCGGACCCAGGATTCCGATGACTTCACCCGACTCGATCTTGAGATCGATGTTGCTTAAGACGTTCTTTTGCGCCTCGTCGGAATACTTGAAGCTGACATTGCGGAATTCGATGCTTCCTTCTTCCACGTTCAGACTCTCATCAGCATCGTGATCCGTAACTTTCGGCTCTTCATCGAGGATCTCATTGGCACGATCGACCGAAGCCTGTGCCATGACGATCTGTAAGAAGACGTTGGAGATCATCAATAAGGCAAACAAGATCGCACGGATATAGGAAATGTAAGCCATGAAATTGCCGGTCGTCATCGTGCCATTGATGACATCTCTGCCGCCGACCCAGGCAATGATGACCATGCAGACATACATGACCAGTTCAAAGAACGGCCGGTTGAGGATGACGATGTTTTCGGCAAAACGCTGTGCCTTCATGACGCCTTCGGAAGCCGCATTGAACTTCTTGTTCTCGTAGTCTTCCCTGACGAAGGTCTTGACGACACGGATACCCTCGATATTTTCTTCGAGGTTTGCATCGAGTGCATCGAATTTGAGCATCATCTGACGGAAGCGCGGATGTGCCTTGGAATAGATAAAGATGAGTCCGACACCTAAGACCGGGATCGTAAAGGCAAAGATCGAAGCCAGTGAAGGATTCATCGTGAAGACAAAGTACGCCGACAGGATCAGGTTGAATGGTGCTCTGATCAGCATCCTGACGATACTCACATACGCCATCCTGAGCATACGCATATCCGCCGTCATACGCATGACGACCGTCGGAACCGGATACTTTTCAATGTTCTCAAAGCTGAATTCCTGAATCTTGGAGAACATCGCATAGCGGATATTGCGGATAAATCTTGTCGAAGCGACTGAAGAAAACCATCCCGAAAGGGACCCGAAAACTGCACCAAGCACAGCCAGCAGGATCATATACAGACCTCTGTTCCAGATGTAATCGAGGTCTCCGCCCATGCCGTATATGCCTTTATCGATGATATCCGACATGACCAGCGGGATCAAAGCATCCACCGCCACTTCCAGGGCAGTGAATACCGGACCTAATAACGCGGCCCACCAGCCGTCTTTTGTAAATCTTTTTAATAATCTGAACATACTATAAATATTATCACTTTTTTGTCAAAAAGCTGTCAGATTTAGTGCTCTTCGTACCAATCATTCCATTGTCTGCGTGCATATAAGAATTGACAACTGCGTGGAAAAAAAGTGTACAATGAAAATAAAGAATAAGGAGAATTGAATAATGAATCTTTTACAGTTATTATTAGGCGCATTAACGACCAACGATTCTGTCAATGCAGCATCCAAAAAGACAGGCGTTGCTTCCGGTTCGATCTCTAAGCTGCTGATGATGGCAGTACCTCTTCTGATCACTTATCTGACGAAGAATGCTTCCAAGAAGGAAGGCGCTACTTCCCTCTTATCTGCTTTGACGCAGCACACCAGCACACAGACTGTTTCGCAACAGATCTCCAACGCTGACTCAACAGACGGCGCAAAGATCATCGCCCACATCTTAGGCTCTGATCAGAAATCGGTCATCAGCTCACTGGCAAAACAGACCGGTCTGTCCGCAAAGGAAGTCAACAGCGTTCTGAACGCGATCGCACCTTCTTTGCTCAACAGCCTTTCCACAGCTACGACTGCGCAGGCCGCAAAACCGCAGACCAACAAAGTTGACCTGTCCGACGGCATCGACCTCTCTGATATCGCAGGCCTGCTCGGTGGCGCAAACGTATCCAACACCAACTCCAATCCGGCAGCCGGCTTATTAGGTTCCCTGCTTGGCGGTTCTTCTGCGAACACTTCTTCATCCAACAGCGGTCTTGACCTGCTTGGAAGTCTCTTAGGCGGAAACAAACCGACACAGACACAGTCCAACGGTACGGAACTGCTCGGCCTCTTAACGAGCCTGATGAAGTAAAAATCCAAAAAAACAAACTGATCTTAAAAAAGCACTCAGGCAAGTAAACTGAGTGCTTTATTTATGATCGTGATATCAACTTTATCCTTGACTTTCGCCTCTTCGCCATCCAGTGTCCAGACGATGTCATCTTCAAATTCCAGAGAGATCGCCTTGGTGCGGTAGCGGTGGATGAACTTATCCTGCTGTAAGATCGTCGATAAAAGATCCGGCGCATTGAATATGGTTGGCACATACTCGACGATCAATACGTTGAAGTAGCCATCGTCGATCCGCGAACGCTTCTTGTCTTCGAGTTCCATGCCAGCCACCCGATTCCCCGAATAGATCAGTCCGAACAGGACATCTTTTTTATAGGTCCGGCTGCCGATCGTGTAGCGGACTTTGTGCATGCGGATATCCGGCAGTTTTGAAATGCCTTCCATGATGTAGGCGATATTGCCTAAGGCCTCCTTGGCATCGCGCTTTGTGGTGAACGGCACATCGCACATCGCGCCAAATGCGGCCACATAATTGAAGTAGCGGCCATTGAACTGCCCGACATCATATTTCCGGACGTTTCCTTCGCAGATCCTCTCGGCGATCTTTATAAAATCCGTCCCGAGCTCAAAATTGGATCCGAAATCGTTCATCGTTCCGCTTGGAAAATAACCAAGCAGCGGCTTATGTTCTTTTCGCATCAATGCATTGGTGACTTCATTCATCGTTCCATCCCCGCCAAAGACACAGACCACATCGTATTTCACCCGGTTTTTGCTCAGGTATTCATAGGCATCATTCCTCTTTTGTGTGACATAGGCAGATACATCATAACCATGTCTGCAGAAGATGTCGATGACGCTTAAGAGATTTGCCTTGGAATTCTTCACGCCGGAATGGGCGTTGATCAGTAAGAGCAGTTTCATATGTAACTATTTTAAAACAAAGACACTCATTAACCAAACCTTTTGATTTTCTTGAGATGGGCTTATAATCAAGGTATGTCTGAAATATCTGCAGGAGCGATCACCTATACGATCGAAAACGATACGATCCTCTATCTTCTGATCAAAGATTTCCATGGAAACTACGGTTTCCCGAAAGGGCATCTGGAAAACAAGGAAACCAGAAGAGAAGCTGCCCTTCGTGAGATCAAAGAAGAGGCCGGGATCGACGTCACACTTGATGAAACGTTTGAAAAAGAGCTCGTCTACATCATGCCTAACGGCATCGAAAAGACTTCAGTCTATTACCTAGGCTATTATGAAAACCAGACGCCGGTCGCCCAGGAAGAGGAAGTCGAAACGATGTTATTGCTTCCATATGAAGAAGCTTATGAAAAGCTCACCTTCGACAACATGAAGGAAGTTTTAAAACAGGCAAACGATCATCTGAAAGGAAAATATGAATAAAGATCTTCTTCAAAGCATCAAATTTACATTGTTTTCCCTTTCCGCCGGTATCATACAGCTTGGAAGTTTTGCCTTATTCCATGACGCCTTTCACATGGCGTGGTGGCCAAGCTATCTGATCTCGCTGATCTTATCGGTCCTTTGGAACTTTACGCTCAACCGCAACTTCACCTTCAAATCCGCTTCCAATGTACCGGTTGCCATGGCCAAGGTCTTCCTCTACTATCTGATCTTTACGCCATTGTCGACCTACGTCGGAAACTATCTGACTATGACACTTCATTTCAATGATTATCTTGTGACGATATTGAACATGCTGGTGAACCTTGTCACCGAGTTCTTCTATCAGAAATACTACGTATTCAAAGATACACTGCATCAGGATCATTAGATCCTTTTTTTCTTTCTTGAATCCGCATTTAATGTGGTATGCTGAAGGCGGAGGGCATTTATGAATCTTCAATTGAGACAATACTATGAACCTGACTTCACTGAGAAGCATTTTTCTGAGGCGCCTGATGTAAAACTCGTCAAGGCACCATTTGACGGCGTTGCCCCGGAAGGCTATCACGCCATGTCGATCTTCCCTGAATATTTCAAGGTCGAAGGAAACTGGCTGCTTGCCAAAGAAAGCCGCATGGACTGCGTCGCGGCATACAGGGATGGGCAGATCAAAGTCATCGAATTCCGCAATATCAAAAAAGATGATCTGATCGTCTGCGGCAGGACCGAGAACTGTGAAGACGGGATCTATGTCCACCCTAACGGCTTCAGGGAATCGGAAGAAGACAAGGATGTCTTTGCCTTCCGTCTCAACCGCAGCAGGGAGACTGCTTTCTCCAAAGACTACGATGAATTATACGATGTCTTAAGACACGACAGAGAACACGGAAAGATCGTCTGGGTCTTAGGCCCGGCTGTCGCTTTTGACAAGGACTCCAAGGACGCCTTTGCCTCTTTGGTCGACAAGGGCTATGTACATGCCTTACTGGCCGGCAACGCTCTGGCAACGCATGATCTTGAAGGTTCCTATCTCAAAACTGCCTTGGGACAGGATATCTATACGCAAAAGTCCATGCCGAACGGACACTACAATCACCTCGATACGATCAACCGTGTACGTTACTATGGAAGTGTTGCTTCCTTCATTGAAAACGAAAAGATCGATAACGGCATCATCTATGCCTGCGAAAAGAATCACGTCCCGTACGTTTTAGGCGGATCGATCCGCGATGACGGACCACTTCCTTGCGTGTTTGGCGATGTCTATGAAGCACAGGAAAAGATGCGTGAACAGATCAAAGATGCGACGACCGTCATATGCATCGCCACGATGCTTCATTCAATCGCTGTCGGAAACATGACTCCATCCTATCGCATAGACAAACAAGGACGGATGCGTCAGGTCTACTTCTATTGTGTCGATATCTCCGAATTTACGGCCAACAAGCTGGCGGACCGCGGTTCCTTATCCGCCAAGTCCATCATCACCAATGCCCAGGACTTCATCGTCACAGTCAACAAAGCAATATAAAAACAACGGTATGGCTCATCCATACCGTTTCTTTTAAATCGTAATGATCGTACCGGCTTTGCCTTTCAAAGCCTCTTTCAGCAGTTCCGGGGAAGTGATGATCGCCTGTTTCCCATCCCTTACAAAGTTCAGACAGGCTTCGACCTTCGGATACATGCTTCCTTTGGCGAATTCGCCTTCTTCAAGATACTGATACATCTTTGAAGCGGATACCCTTCCCAGTTTTTCTTCATCTGCTTTCCCAAAATGATAGAAGACGTTGTCTTCTTTCATCAGGATCACCAGCTTGTCTGCGTCAATGCTTTGTGCCAGCAGGGCCGAACAAAGATCTTTGTCGATGACCGCATCGATGCCTTGAAGTGCCCCGTCTTTTTCAATGACCGGTACACCGCCTCCGCCGGCACAGATCACGATGAACTCATCCATCAACTTTCGGATGGCTTGTTCTTCAATGATCCGTCTGGGTCTTGGCGAGCAAACGTGGCGGCGATAGCCTCTTCCTGCATCATCCTTATACGTGAAGCCGGTCTTTAAGGAAAGCTTTTCCGCCTCGTCCTTCGTATAGAATCTTCCGATCGGCTTATTTTGTTCAAAGAAGCCTTCATCATCTTCATCGACAAGTGTTTGGGTAACAATACAGACACTTTGTTTTTCAAGGCCCCTTTTCTTTAACTCGTTGTCGAGGACCTGCTTGAGTTCATAGCCGATATAGCCCTGCGACATCGCGCCGCATTCCGCCAGAGGCATATCCACATTGGCGTTTTCAAACGCTTTTAAGATCAGTCCGACCTGTGGACCGTTTCCGTGACTGATCATGACTATATGGCCATCTTCGATCAGATCTACGATCGGGATGATCGCCTTTTTCAGATTCTCGATCTGACTTGCCGGTTCATAGCCAAGGGCGTTTCCGCCCAGAGAGATAACGATCGTTTCAGAAGTCTTTTCCATCAGATAAGCAGGCATATATGACCGCCTTTATCGTGTGCATGCGGTTCTCCGCTTCATCAAAGACTTTTGACTGTTCAGATTCAAAGACGTCGTCGCTGACTTCCATTTCTTTGAGACCGAATTTCTCATAGATCTGTTTGCCAACTGTCGTATTGAGATCGTGGAAGGAAGGCAGGCAATGAAGGAAGATCGCATCCTTCTTTGCATAACTCATGACTTCCTTGTTGACCTGGTATGGACTCAATAATCTGATACGTTCCGCCCAGAGTTCCTTGGCTTCGCCCATCGAAACCCAGATATCGGTATAGATGACATCGGCGTCCGTCACTGCCTCTTTGACATCGGAGATCAGTGAGACCGTAGAGCCGTTAGCTTTGGCGATCTTTTCGCATTCTTCGACCAGTGAAGCTTCCGGGAAGTTCTGCTTTGGCGCACAGGCAACAAAATGGATGCCAAGCTTCGCGCATACAACCATTAAGGAATTGGCGACATTGTTTCTTGCGTCACCCATGAAGACCAGCTTCCGGCCGCGGTAGTCGCCGAAATGTTCCTTGATCGTCAGAACATCCGCCAGCATCTGTGTCGGATGGAATTCATCGGTCAGACCGTTGAAGACCGGCACACCGGCATACTTCGCAAGATCTTCGACGATCTTCTGTCCATAGCCGCGGTACTCGATGCCATCATAGATCCTGCCTAAAACTCTTGCGGTATCGGCGATCGATTCCTTGTGTCCCATTTGCGAAGAGGCGGCATCAAGATAGGTCACACCCATGCCTAAGTCATGTCCTGCCACTTCAAAGGAACATCTTGTCCTCGTCGAGGTCTTTTCAAACAAAAGAACGATATTTTTTCCTTCCAGGAAGCGGTGCGGGACCCCTTCCTTTTTCATCTGTTTGAAGCGTGCGGACAGATCGAGCAGATATTCGATCTCTTCACTTGAATAATCCAGAAGTTTTAAAAAGCTTCTTCCCTGTAATTTCATATTATTTTCCCCCTCTTATTATTTTCTGTATAACGGCATTGACATGCAGCGCGGTCCGCCTCGTCCTCGGGAGAGTTCGGAGCTTGGCATGCATAAGACTTCAATGCCATAGGATTCCAGCAAGCGGTTGGTGATCTCATTGCGTTCATAGACTAAGATCTTGCCTGGCGCAATGCACAGGGTATTGGAACCATCGTTCCACTGTTCCCTTTGTGAGGCGATATAATCATCGCCGCCGCAGCGTATGAGCTTGCACGAACTTAATTTGAGTGCTTTGGCTAAGATCGATTCCAGGCCATCGTCTTCTCTTTTGATCGAGAAGTTTCCCTGTGTTCCTCTTTCCAGCGAGAAGACACGCAGTGTATCCGAGATCATCGGATGGATCGTGAACTTGTCATGATCGATCTGGGTGAACACGGTGTCCAGATGCATGAATGAACGGTTCTTCGGGATCGAGAAGACCAGGATCTTCTTCAAAGGACTCTGCTCATCGTGAAAGATGTGCTTTGCGAGAAATTCGATCGCATTGGCTTCCGTCCTTTGCGAGATGCCGATGGCTATGGTCTCCTTGCTGAGATTGAGGATATCGCCGCCCTCGATGTGATACGGATCCTTGCGGTCGTAGTATTTTCTGATATCCTTGTATAGCGGATGGTGATGGAAGATGTAATCGCCATAGATGGTCTCTCTTCTTCGCGTCTCGTAGTACATGCGGTTGATGCACACGCCATTGCCGATCGTGGCAAACGGGTCCCTGGTGAAGTAGAGGTTTGGCATCGGTGCAACTAACATGTTGTTGCTGTCACCGGTCAGATCGGCGAGAGAGACTTCGATGTCGGAGGACACTTCATTGTACTTGATGCCTTCCATCGTCTTCAAGACCAGCTGCAGATCATCCTCAAAACTTTCCAGATACGAAATGAGCGACTTGTGATAGCGCTTGTCAAAGCAGCCCTCTTCAACAAACTGCTGAATGAAGGCCTTTCTGACTTCCTTGTCTTCCAGGACTTCCCGCATCAGCTCTTCCAGATAGAGGACCTTGACGCCGTTCTCCCTTAAGATCCCGGCAAAGATGTCATGTTCCTGTCTGGCGATCTTGAGAAACGGAATATCGTCAAAAAGCAGTTCCGAAAGCGTGTCCGGAGTCAGATTTAAAAGCTCCTTACCCGGCCGATGAAGCAGGACCGTTTTTAAAGGAGCGATCTCACTGAAAACATTGATTCCCTGATACATATGCAATAAATTCCTTCATCCCTATTGTACCATGGCTACCCTTGTTTCTTTCCTTCCCTGTAAGAATATGCAGAAAAAAATGACCCGCAGGTCATTTTAGTCATCCATTGCTTCGTATGCCTCAAGGCCTTTCTTTGCCTCGACCTTCTGGTCGCCGTGTCTGACCTGGGTCATCGTCACAAAGGACAGCAAGACAAAGAACGCCGAATAGATGAACAGGATCTTGTAGGAGATCAGACGCATCAAAGTACCAGCCAGGATCGGTGTGACGATCTGCGCCGCCATGGATGCGGTGTAATAGTAACCGGTAAATTTGCCGATATCGGAACCCTTGCACATCTCAACGACCATCGGAAGCGAGTTAACGTTGATCGCTGCCCAGGCAAGACCGACTAAAGCGAAGGAGATGTACATGATCAGGTTGATGGTCTTGAAGATGTTGGTCAGAACAAAGCCAAGTGCAAACATCAAAGACAACAATACGATACCGCCCATGATGGTCTTCCTGCGGCCGATCTTGGAAGCGATGTTTCCGATCGGGATGTAGGAGACGATCGCACCTGCCGTTGCCACCAAAAGACATGTGGAAGCACCGCCCAGGCCCTGGCCCATGACGTTGGCAACATAGGTCGTAAACCATGTCGTGACGCCGTTGTAGCCGATGAACCATAAGGCGATCGATGCCAGAAGGAAACCTAAAGAGCGTTTGACTTCCGGCGGCAATTGTTCATGACCGGACCCGTCTTCCTCAGCCAGGTTCCATTCCGGATGTTCGGATTCCAGAAGTCTGTTTTCCAGAACGAGGTCTTTTTCCTTGATGATCAGGAATAAGAGTCCGACAGCCACAAACATGATCGCCGAAACGACCACGAATAAGATCTGGTAATTGACATGGGCAACGCCAACGGTCTTGGAATTCGGATATAAAACAGCCGCAATGCCTAAGTAGATGATGCCGCCGACGGCACCCATCAGATTGATGATCGCATTTGCCTTGGAACGAAGCGGTTTTGGTGTGACATCCGGCATTAAGGCAACGGCCGGCGAGCGGTAGGTGCCCATCGCGATCAGCAGCAGGCCCAGTACCACGACAAAGCTGATCATCTTGAAAGAGCTTGGCTGCGTATAATAGCTGTTATCGATAAACGGCAGTATGTTCATCAGTATGATCGCACAGCCCGTGCCAAACAGGATGTAAGGCATGCGCTTGCCGATCCTTGTATCCGTCTTGTCGGAAAGGGAACCGAAAAACGGCAGAAGGAAAAGTGCCAGGATATTGTCGGCTGCCATGATCGCACCGGAATACGTCTCATTGAGATGGAAGGTATTCGTCAAAATGAGCGGAACGACATTGTCGTACATTTGCCAGAAGGCGCAGATCGACAAAAAAGCCAGTCCGACGATAAAGGTTCTCTTGTAATTCAGTTTCATATGATGTCCCCTTATAAATATGTTCTATATTCATTATAAGACATCAAAGAAAAAGAGTATGCATTCACATACTCTCCTGTTTCAGTTTGTTTACGCAGATCTCCAGTGCCTCGCTTGCCAGCAGCACTGTCTGTAAGCAAGACTCCTTGGGATTGAAGTACTTTGGGCGAAGCTCCCTGCAGGAGTTGCCCTGCAGGATCTCGTTGAAGGTCCTTACAAAGCCATTGATCACGGGTCTGACCGTGTCGCCTTCTTCCCTGGCCTTGTTTACAACGACCATTTTCGATAAGACGGCAGCTCCTGAGACCAGAGCACCGCAGACAAGTCCCGCATAGATGCCCGAACCATAAGCGCCGAACATCTTCATGTCGTCTTCGGTAATGTTGAGTCCGTAACAGTCATTGGCGCCATGAATGATCGCCTCTGCGCAATTGTAATTCTCAGTTGTGTAATAGTGTTTTACGTATTCCTTTAAAGCTTCCATCAGAATAAACCCTGTTCCATCATCGCCTGTGCCACTTTTTCAAAACCGGCGATATTGCCTCCGGCGATCAGATCATAGCCCAGGCCATAACGGGCTGCAGCTTCAACAGACTTGTCGTAGATGTTCTTCATCATGGTCTTCAGTCTGTTGTCGACTTCCTCTTCCGTCCAGGAAAGACGCTCGGAGTTCTGTGACATTTCAAGCGCCGAGACACCGACGCCTCCGGCGTTGACTGCCTTGGATGGCGCCACGATGATACCGTGCTCCTTCATATACTGTATCGCTTCGTTGGATGTCGGCATGTTGGATACTTCCAGATAGTACTTTATACCGGACTTCACGATCTTTTCCGCTTCGGCCATGCCGACTTCGTTCTGCGTTGCGGCAGGCATGTAGATATCGACGTCATCGACGCCCCAGAAGGTCTGGTTCGGATAGAACTCACAGCCGAATTTATCCGCATAGGATTTCAGATCCTTGGAATTGCTGGCACGAAGGTCCAGGATGAACTGCAGCTTCTCCGGCGTGGAGATGCCCTCTTCGTCATGGATGTATCCGGCAGAACCGGACATGTAGGTGACCTTGGCACCCAGCTGGGCAGCTTTCTTCATGATGCCCCAGGAGACATTGCCATAACCGGAGACTGCGATCTTTTTGCCTTGCAGCGAATCGCCTTCGTGTTTTAAAACTTCTTCAAGATAATATATCGCACCATAGCCGGTCGCTTCCGGACGGATCAGGGATCCGCCATAGCTTAAACCCTTGCCGGTGAGGACGCCGTTTTCAAAAGCGCCTTTGAGCCTTCTGTACTGGCCATAGAGATAGCCGATCTCTCTGGAACCGACACCGATGTCACCGGCCGGTACATCGACATCCGGTCCGATATAACGGTATAAAGCCGTCATGAAACTCTGGCAGAAACGCATGATCTCGCCATCTGATTTGCCCTTCGGATCGAAATCACTTCCGCCTTTTGCACCGCCGATCGGCTGACCGGTCAGTGAATTTTTGAATGTCTGTTCAAAACCCAGGAACTTCATCAGGCTTTCATTGACATTGTCCTTGAATCGAAGACCGCCCTTGTAAGGTCCGATCGCACCATTGAACTGGCAGCGATAGCCCACATTTGTCTGCGTCTTTCCCTGATCATCCGTCCATACGACCCGAAATCTGAAGATCCTTTCGGGTTCGACCATTCTCTTGAGAAGATCTGCTTTCTCATACTCCGGGTGTTTGTCGACGACCGGAGCGATCGAAGTCAGAACTTCTTCTACAGTCTGGACGAATTCAGGCTGATGGGCATATTTGTCTTCAACATAAGCTATTACATCTTCAACATATCTGTTCATGTCTGCCTCCGATCTATTTATTTGAAAATATTATATCTCAAAATGTTAGAATGAGGATACGAGGTTATGAATGATGGAAAATATTAAAATCAGAATCATTATGGAAAACGGAAAACAGATGGAAGCCGAGCTTTATCCGGACACAGCGCCGGAAACAGTTGCCAATTTTGTGCAGCTGATCAAGGAAAAATTCTTTGACGGCATCATCTTCCACAGAGTCATCAAAGGCTTCATGATACAGGGCGGCGATCCGACCGGCACAGGCATGGGCGGATCTGAAAAGACCATCCGCGGTGAATTCCTCTCCAACGGCTTTGTCAATGAGCTCAAGCACACCAGAGGCGTCCTTTCAATGGCGAGAACGATGGATCCGAACTCCGCCTCTTCGCAATTCTTCATCATGCACCAGGATGCACCGCATCTCGATGGCCAGTACGCAGCTTTCGGCAAGCTCACCAGCGGCATCGAAGTCGTCGATGAGATCGCAAATGTCAGAACTGACTTCCGCGATAAGCCATTGGAGCCGCAAAAGATCAAAACGATCGAACTGATCTAGAAGAAAAAATCCTGACCGCAAGGCCAGGATTTTTGTTTGTTTATGTACGGGCTTTTTTTGCCGCCTCTTCCAGGATGGCTTTTTCTGCATCACTCATCTGCCACTCCAATGCATCGCAGTTCATCTTTGCGTGTTTTGGCTTTGAACAGCCGACCAGGGCCATCGTGACATCTTTATGATCAGCCGTGTAATTGATCGCCACCTCGCCGACATCGACATTGTGATTTTTTGCGATCTCATCCATCACTTCAAGAAGCTCCATCGTCTTTTCAAAGCGCCCCTCTTTAAAGAACGGATAGAAGTTCAGACGCATGTCATCATCCGCAAATGTCGGCATCTTGCGATAAGCACCCGTCAGGATGCCGCCGCCCAAAGCACCATAGGCCATCGTGGCAACGCCAAGCTCATGGTACTTGTGAAGGTTTCTTTGCCACTTGTCTTCCAGCAGTGAATACTGGTATTGCGCAAAGTCGAGCTGTCCGGTTTCATAGAACGCGTCGATCTGATCGTTTTCAAAATTGCAGATGCCGCTGAAGCGGATCTTTCCTTCCGCTTTGAGCTGTTCAAGAGCCTCTGCGGTCTTTTCAAACGGCGTATTGACATCCGGCCAGTGGATCAATAAGAGATCAAGATGATCGGTCTTTAATCTCTCCAGACTTTCATCCACCTGTTTCAGGATCATTTCCGGTGAAGAGTCCCTTATTGGACCATCCTTTCCAAAACCGGTCGCCTTTTTGCGGGTGATGCCGCATTTGGAGACCAGGAAGACCTTGTCTCTGATGCCTCCCAAAGCTTTGCCGACGATCATCTCGGAATGACCAAGGCCATAGACCGGTGCGGTATCGATGACGTTGACACCGCGCTCCACCATATAGCGGATCGTTTCGATCGACTCTTCATCCTTCACATCGCCCCAGCCGGCAGCGCCGATACCCCAGGTGCCTAAGGCGATCGCAGAAACTTCGATCCCTAAACGTTCGACCTTTTTATATTTCATTTCTTTTCCCTCTTGAGATATTGTTTGTGATTGACTTGAAAACGATAGCGTTCTAGCATCTTTTCAATGATCGGATAGTGAAGATAGGCGATCACACCCGGAAGTACCAGGATAAACGGCCTTAACAGCACGACGCAGATCACGATTGCCGCGATCGTTAATCCCAGCAGGGAAGCGGATTCCTTGAAACAGGAAAAGGCCATATCCAGAGCGGTCCTGATGACGACAAGGGCTTTGTTTTCACAAAGCTCCTCTCCGATCACCACAAAGACCACCGTCAGTTCAAATATGCTAAGCATCAGCAAAGAAAAGCTTCCCGCCTGGCCGATGTAGTCGATCGTCGAATTGCCGGTCCGGTAATACAGAAGATCCCAGACAAAGATCGCGATCAAAACAAGATGTACAAGAAAGACCTTCGTCGAGATCCAGAATCTTTCCTTAAAGGCCGGAAAGAAGATCCTCAATGCCTTGTCTTCCTCGTATTTGAGATACTGCTTCATCGACACATACAAGGCGGTAAAAGCCGCACCTGCCGTAAAGACCGGCAGGGAGCAGACAAGCGTAAAAAAACCAAGCAGGACGATGTTGGTGAGTCGTCCTGCGAGTTTATTCATTCTGTTTTCAAATGGTTCCTTTTCCATCATTCAACGATCTCAAGGGATCCAAGTGTCAGGTTCTCTTCACTTTCCTTGTCAAAGAGAACGTATCTGTTTCCTTCAAAATCAAAATGAACGGTGGAATCCATGGCGTAGTCAACGGAGCCAAAGGCAACGGCTGCCAGTGTGACTGTGCCAATGCCTAAGGACAGTGTGGTTTCCATGCCGGAAGGAAGGGATGAGATGACTTTGGCTTCAATGCCATCATCGCAGATCTTCACGAATTCCGGACGGATACCGATGACATAATCCTTATCTTTCAGTTCGATCTTTTCGTTTGGCGTGAAACGCACTTTGAAGTGATCGTTGCTTAAGATCAGAGAATCACCGTCCTTGACGCCTTTGACATCGACGAAGTTCATGGACGGGTTGCCCATGAAGTCCGCACAGAAGATGTTGGCCGGTTCGCCATAGAGCTCAAGCGGCGGGCAGTACTGCTGCAGGATGCCGAGCTTGATCAAAGCGACCTTGCTGGACAGCGTCATGGCTTCCGACTGGTCATGGGTGACGTAGACGAAGGTGGAATCCGTCGTCTTGTGAAGTCTCTTGAGTTCGGCACGCATGTCGTTCCTTAATTTCGCATCGAGGTTGGACAAAGGTTCATCCATCAGTAAGACTTTTGGATTTGGTGCCAGTGTTCTTGCGATGGCGACACGCTGCTGCTGACCACCAGAGAGCTCTGCCGGATAGCGGTTCATGTATTCTTCGATACGCATGGTCTTGCAGATCTCTTTGACCCTTGCGTCGATCTTGTCTTTTGGCCACTTCATGTTTTCAAGACCAAAGGAGATGTTCTTGTAGACCGTCATGTGAGGCCATAATGCATAGTTCTGAAACAGGAAACCGACGTTTCGCTTGTCCGGGGAAAGGTTGATGCCCTTTTCATCGGAAAAGACGCATTCATCATCAAAGTAGATCTCACCTTCCGTCGGCGTTTCAAGACCCGCGATCATTCTAAGCGTCGTCGTCTTGCCGCAGCCCGAAGGACCCAGCAGCGAAACGAATTCGCCGTTTTTGATCTCCATGTTCAGTTTATCAACGGCCAGGGAACCCTTGCCGAATTTTTTGGTTATATCAACTAATCTAATCGTTGGCATTTCTTTATCCTCCTACACCTTTTTCAATGGAAGCACCTGTCAGCTTCTCGACCGTAAAGTTGATCACAAGCACGACAATGATGATCAGCAGGTTCACCGCATTCGAGAACTGGGTGTAGCCTTTCTCATCATAGAACAGCAGCAATGTGGTGAGCACTCTGTTGTTGGCTGTGACCAGGATGACGAACAGTGAAAGTTCCCTCATCGCTGATATGAACGGCAGCAGATAGCCGGAAACGATCGTCGTCTTTTCGATCGGGATGATGATGCGCGTCATGCGCTTGACCCATGGAACGCCCATGATGATACCGGCTTCCTCGATCTCCGGCGAGAGCTGCAGCATCGAGTTGACGCCGCTTCTTGAAGCCATCGGCAGATACTTGATCGTACCGATCAGAGCGAGTATCGCAAAGGATCCGTACAAGGACGGGATGATGCCGTGCTTTGTGGCAAACATCGACAGATAGATCGCCGAGAATGCCATGGACGGGATCAGATACGGGATAAAGGTCAGATCTTCGACCAGTCTTGAAAGAAGACTTCCCCTTCTTCGGACGATCGAATAACCGGCAAGGAAGCCTAATGTTCCGGCACCCAAAGAACAGGTGAAGGCAAGCTTCAAAGAGTTCCACAAGGTGCGGTAGACTTCCGCGTTACGCAGGATGCCTGATTCCGATTGCCAGGTGTCATGGCCCTGTGCCTGGCCGATCCAGAAGCTTAATGTCAGATTGCTGAAATCATAGACACCGGTATATGCCAGTAAGGATTCCAAGGCAAAGGTGACCAGTGGGATGACCGACATGCACATGACGACGATGAAGGCCAGTATGGAGATCGGCGTACGCCAGACACCCAGATGGAAGATCGAGATGTTGGCACTCTTGCCGGTAACGGTCGCATAGGATTTGCGGCTTCCGATCAGACGCTGGTTGACCGCCATGATGATGACGGAGATCAAAATCATGATCATCGCCAGGATATAGCCGACGCCCGGATTGGTGCCGTTGATCGAAGCATAGAGTTCGGTCGTCAGCACGAAGTATCTTACCGGCAGGCCCAGGAACTGCGGCGTGGCAAAGGATGCCATTGCGCCGGAGAAGACCAGGATGATCGTCGAAAGAACGGCCGGCATGACGATCGGGATCGTGATGCGTAAAAACATCCTTAAACGGCTCGTCTTTAAGATGATCGCCGCTTCCTCGAGGTTGGCATCCATGTTGTGCAGGATACCGCCGATCAGGATATAGGCGAATGGCGCATAGTGAAGACCAGTCACGATGATGATCGGGAATTCACCATAGGCAAACCAGGTCGGTACCTGAAGACCCGTCAGGGAATAGAAGATACCGTTGGAACCGGTGATATCGATGTTCTTGAAAAAGTTCTTCCAGGCCAGAGCCAGTGTCCAGCTCGGCATGATGTAAGGGAAGATGAAAAGTTTCGTTAAAAGCTTTTTCCAGCGCATATCACTGCGGGAGACCAGCCAGGCAAAGGAGCCGCCGATCAGTATTGAAACGACACATGCCCAGGCGCTTGTCACGATCGAGTTCTTCAAAGGATCCCACAGAAGGGATTTGGAGAACTGCTTGCCGAACAGTCTTTCCCAGTGATACGTCGTAAACGTGCCGACTGCCTGATGGACCCTGGATTTTTCAGCTGAGTGAACGATGAAGGTATCCCTGACGATCGAGATCAGAGGGAGTACGACAAGGAATCCCAGGAAGACCAGGAACAATACCAGCAGCACATTGTACGGTTTGGAGAAAAACGTTTTGAATCTGTTCCAGCGCTTTTTCATATTTTTTCTCCTCTCTAAGAAAAAAGGGGTCGGGCTGAACGCCCAAGCCCCTATTGCAGATTATTTTTTAATGGAATGCTTATTTGATCAGCTGGATGAAGTCTTCAACGTCAGCTCTGTGTTCAGCAGCCTGTACAGCGTCTTCCTGAACCAGGATCTTCTTCCATTCAACAACGCTCATATCGCCATCAGCGACCGGGTTGGCAGTGTTGCCTGAGTAATCACCATATCTGCCCTGCATGCCTTTGTATACAGAACCATCAGCGATCGTCATTTCACCATCACCATACCAGCCTTCTTCTGAGTATAACCAGATCAGGAATGCCTTGGCGAGTTCAGGGTTGTCTGCGTTTGCGACCTGCAGACCGTAGATCGGATAAATGAAGCCGGCAGTCGGTTTGAGTTCATCCTTTGCATATAAGAGGTTGAACGTCGTGCCATCTTCTCTTGTGCCTCTTGACTTCAGATACTTGTTGAGTGTCAGTAAACCGGACTGTGGTTTTTCAGCTGCGGCGATATCCTTTGCGATCGTTGAGTCAGAAGAACCTAACATCATTTCGTTCTGATAGAGCATCTTGATGAACTGATAGCCTGCATTCGGGCAATCTTCATCGAGAACGAGGTCTTTTCCATAGTATTCTTTGTAAGCAGCTTCAAGCTTAGCAGCATTCTCATCGGAAGTCAGGTTGACCAAGAAGTTCATGTTGACGCCTTCTGTTGTCGGATCCTTCATCCAGAACGCACCCTTGTTGGCCGGGTCAGTTGCAAACCAGAGGTTTGTGATATCGCCTTCGTTGTAAGTGTTGTCAGCGCCGTTGTTGTACATGACGACCTTGTTGCAGTAGTCCCATACAAGCAGAGGTTCGCAATCATCACCTACGAGGTCCTTGATCTCCTGGTTGTACCAGTTGTAGACGTAGCCTTCATCAACGAGGTCAGTCAATACACGCGCACCATCCTGAATGAAGATGATATCAGCGCCTTTGACGCCTTCCTTGACTTCCTGAGCGACCTGTGTGACCTGGTTGGTATCACCGATCTGTGTTCCTTCGTACTCGATTTCCGGAGCATACTTCTTCATGAATGCTTCAAGAGCTGTGACGGTTACGGAGTGTGTTGAGTAGATCGTCAGCTTGTTGCCGTTGGCAATACCGGCAGCCAGAAGCTCATCGAAAGTCTCAGCAGCTGTTTCTGTTTCTGCTGGTGCAGGTTCCTCAGCCGGAGTTTCAGCCGGTGCTTGTTCACCGCCGCCATTTCCGGAAGAGCAGGCAGCAAGTGACAGACACATCAAAACTGCCAGTAATAATGCAAGTAATTTCTTCATTTTCTCTCCTTTTCGGGAAGCAGATGTAAACGCTTCCTCACTCATTTATTTTAACTCTATGTTTTTTTTCGTTTCAAGTGATTGTATCCTGCCTTATATGCCAGACCGGTATCTTTCACCAAAAGAAAAGACCGTTTGCACGGTCCCTAGTTTTCAAACTGCAACTGATAGAGCTTGTAGTAATAGCCCCTGTTCTTCAATAGCTGCTGGTGATTGCCG
>DESX01000072.1 GCA_002362065.1 Solobacterium sp. UBA3303 | reverse complement strand
CCAGGCCGTACTTTCCCATGAGCCCGTTCTTTTTCACAAACAGGAAGATCGCTGCGGATATCACGATCAGGCCCAGCATGTGCCACAGCGAATCGAGGCCGAAATCGTTTTGCAGCGTCCCCATGCCCACCGTGTAGATCACGATCCATAGGATCGCAAAGGTGATCTCACTTTTTTCATACAGTTTCTTCATGTTCCTTCTCCTCCTGCATAGCCGCGAGAAAAGCGCCGTTCCAGGCCCGTTCCAGGTGCTCCGCGACCAGTTTTTCATTATATTCCAGACCGTTGTTGGCAATGATGCTTGCATAGCCGTGTGCAAACAGCGCCACGGTAAGAAATACCTGTTTGGTTTTTTCCATGCTCAATCCGGCACCCTCCTGCATGGCGGCAAGGATCGGGATCAGTTCTTCCGAATCGATCATCTCCAGCAGGCTTTTTTCCTCTGCATATCCGGATTGAAACAGAAAACGGAACAGCTGCGGTTCCTCCACAGCGAAACGGACATAATTCAAGCCGATCCCCAGGATCGGATCCTGTTCCGGCGGAACCATCATGAGGTATTCCGTATGCCGTTCGTCGACCGCATCGTAAGCCGCGCGTTTCATGGCATCAATGGTTGAAAATTGATACATGACCGGCTGCGTGGAGCAGTGCAGTTCTTCAGAGACCGTCCTTGCGTTTATATTCTCATATCCACTTTGTTTTGCAATCTCAATGGCTGCATTTATGATCATGTCTTTCGTTATCCTTGTTTTGGGCGGCATGCGCATTTTCTCCCTTCTGTTATATAACTGTGGTTATATAACATTAATTACAATACATGTTTTTCTGCGTTTGTCAATACAAAATGTCAAAAAGACACCCGGTTTTTCCGAGTGCCTTAATAAAAAAGTCCTAAGGGAGGCAGCTTCCTTACGAAGTGCATTCCTTAGGAAGATCTTTCTGTTTTTCCTGAAAATTTGTTTTCACTCAGATTGAAGTCGACACGTTCGAGCACGTTCATCTGTGCATCCGGATTCTCCAGTAATCGCTTGGACTGATTGAGTATGGCATCCTCGACCAGGTTCCTGGCCAGACGGCCGTTGCCGGAATTCGGATCGTTGCGGCTTTGTATCAGAGTGAAGTAATCCTGTAATGGACGCAAAGCATCTTCGGCGATCACGTAATCCTTGCCTTTGGCAATGGATTTGGCGATCAGCATCAGTTCTTCACCTGTGTAATCGGAGAATTCGATGACGTTGGCAAACCTCGACTTCAGACCGGAGTTTGCCTCCAAGAAAGTCTGCATCTCCTTGGTGTAGCCGGCGAGTATGACGATCAGATCATCACGATGATCTTCCATCGCCTTGACCAGCGTATCGATCGCTTCCAGGCCAAAGGAGTCGTCCTTTCCTCTGTATAGAGAGTAGGCCTCATCGATAAACAGAACACCGCCTAAAGCCGACTGAATGACTGACATCGTTAATGGCGCAGTATGACCGACGTATTTGCCGACCAGGTCTGCCCTGGTCACTTCGACGAGCTGTCCCTGTTTCAGGATACCGCAGGCCTTCATCATGCGCGAGACCAGTCTTGCGATCGTCGTCTTGCCGGTACCCGGATTGCCCGTAAAGATCATATGCTTGGAGATCTCGTTGGTCTTTAAGCCCTTCTGTTTACGGATCTGGTTGATCTTGATCAGGTTCTCAAGAGAAAGCAGGTAATCCTTGACGTCCTGAAGACCGACGATCTCATCGAGCTCCTTCTGTATCTCTTCCCTTTCAGCCTTGGAATCATCGAGGATGTTGAGGTCTAAAGAGATCTCATTGAACGTTGCCTTGATGGTCTCATCGTAATAGATCTTCACCTGTTCGCATTCATCATGTTTCAAGGCGATATCGACCATTTCGTTGTAGATCTTTTTGACACTTGGCGAAATGGAATCGATGCCGTCATTCGGTTCATAGATGCTCTTGAGGTAGGCATTGATCGAAGGATCGGCTTCCAGTTTGATCTCAAGCTGATTGAAGCAGCGCGTGATCAAAGACTGCACGAGCTGATCGATGATCCTGACCAAGGATGCCTCATCAAGCTTCTCGGTCTTGACCTTGTCATCGATCTTGTCGATGAAGGACTTGCCGAAGATATCCATCAGCTTGGCCGGGCTCTTTTCAGTCACAAAGACCAGTACTTTATCATTGCCGCTCAGACGGTCGATGATGTCACCGGAAAGTGTGTTTGTTGCTTCGACCAGCTGATTGTTTTTCAAAGTGTAGCGCTTGTTTAAAACGCAGTTTCCTTCGAGAACCAGTTCCGCCAGCATCCGGTTGAAGATTGGCGAAGCTTCTTCGAAGTTTTCGATCAGTACGATCGGATTCTTGCCGGATAATGCGACATAGATATCCTGCAAGAAGAGGACTTCCTGCGAGCTTGACTGGTATCTGGACATGTCAAGTTCGATGACCTCACTTGAAACAGACAGGCCATACTTCTTCAGAAGTGTTCCCATCGTGTAGACCATCTGGTGTCTTCCTGTGCCATTTGTTCCATGCAGGATGATCGAATTGCGGATCTTCGTCGGATCGGAACCGATGACATATGGCCTTCGGAAGGCTGTCGTAAAGGCCTTGCAGGCTTCATCCTCACCGATGATCGTCTCGGAAAGATCCTTGTAGATGTTTTCAAAAACTTCCTTGGAGGCCTTGCCCAAGACGACGGTCTCCGGCGTATCGATCGAGATGTTGAAGTCCTTTTCGATGTCGGCCTTGAGCTTTTTGAGATCGTCATCGGAATAGTTGAACTTTTTGGTCATCTCTTCGATGTCCTTCTGGTTCTGCATGAGGATCTTGTTGAGCTCGCTTTCGGTATCTTTTAAGACATCGACGGAATCGTTATAGATATTTGAAAAGCTGCTTCTCCGTTTGGAGAAGAGCTCTTCCATCATTTTTTCTTTTTCTTCGTGTTTTGACATGATTACAGATGTTTGATTATCTCTTTGTTGATCCTGGCCATCAGCAGTTCCTTGGAACGCTTCAAAGCCTTGAGTACATATGCCAGGCCATCGTAATAGCCCTTGTCATAGAGACTGGAATGCGAATTGTTGCGGTTGATCTCATCGTTCACTCTTCCTTCGATGACGTAGAGATCCTTAGAGTTCTGATACGCATCGCTGTAGTATTTTTCCAGAGCGTCCTTATGTCCTTCGACATAGGCGTTGACGTTCTGCGTGCCATAGGAGACGTGTTCGATGATGCAGCGGAAACATTCAAAACGCGTTTCAAACGTTCCGATTTCATCCGGAATGCGCGGTCTGCTGACCAGGGAAGGATCATTTGAGGAAGTATAAGCCTGTTTCCTTTCTTCCTCTTTCTTCACTTCTTCATTTTTTACGGAATCCAGGTTCGAGAAGATATCATCGATATCCATCTTTTTCTGTTTCTCGACCTGTTCCACAAGTTTGAACATATCGATCTTGTTATCCGTCATTTCGACCTCCGTCGAACGGGCTTCCGACCAAGCCGTCCTGTTTCAAAAGCGACTGCAGAGTGTTGATGTCGGCATTCAGATTCATATAATCACTCTCATGGAGCGAATTGTAGATCGTCTTGAGCGCTTCATTGATCAGCTTGATCGTCTTGACCAGCTGTACTTCGCACTTCTTGAATTCATCACCCTTGATGGCTGAATCGGAAAGGTGCTTGTAGTTTTCAAGGATGCCGATCAGTATCGGCAGATAGTATTCATAAAGTTTGTTGAGCTTTGGATCGACAGTGCCGTCTTCCTTGTCGACGATATCGATCTGTTTGAGCAGTTCACAGGTCTGATAAAGGCCATTGGTGACTTCCTCGTTGGAAAGGCCTTTGTTGAGTTCATTGATCTGATCGATGAACTGTTCAGCCTTGGAAAGAGGCTCTGCCTTCTTCTTGACTTCCGGCTTTTTCTCTTCTTCCTTCTTGACACTGCCGCCCTGTTTTGCGAGCTGGGCAAGGGCAGAGATGACCTTTTCATAGGCCTCCGGATAGTAAGCCTTGAATTCCTTGAGCTGTGCGACCTTTTCACCCTTGTAGGAGATGTAAAGGTTGTCGACCGTCGTATAGGTACCGCTGAGCGTGGAGATCGAAATGTCATCGAACAGGATCAAAGATACGTTGTCCTTGAAATATTCCGACAGGACCTTGTCGATCTGCGCATAGCGCGAATTCTTCACATAGCTGGTCGATTTCTTCTGATGGACGTTGCTTTGACGGTATGCCGAGCTTCTGCCCGTCTCGCTTTCTCCGAAGATATACCGCATGAATTTAAACAGGCCATAGAAGACCAAAGCCGTTACAATGCCCGGGATCACCAGGCCAAAAATCAGGAGTCCTCCGCTTTCAAAAAACATGTCAAGGATACTCATGATGATGATAAAACCGAATATACCGATTCCGCCTCTTCTTCTTCTCATAACAAACTAATTATAACATTAATGATACAGAATTCGATAAAATGCAAGGTTTCCTTATTCTGATCTGTGCATTTCTTTTTCACAGAAAACAAAGGGCTCCCAAAGGAGCCCTTATCATCTATGGATTGATCTTTTCTCTTGTGTCATCGTCGTAGTCATGTTCATCGACGACAGGCGCATCATCCAGCGCTGATCCGCCCGAAACTTTGTCAAGGTCTTCGTCCTGGATCGGCTTTTCTTTTTTCTTTTTCTCTGGCATTTTTTACGGTCCTTTCCTTTTTTCTGTGTATAAATCCTAAGAAGATGAATTTATAAAACTTTTCCATCGAATCTTTGTCTCAGAATAATCTTTTAAAGTTTCTCTTTCTGACCGGAACAAACCTTTCAGAAAATACCGTTCTAATCAGTTTTCACGAGACAAAGATATACAGCAACCGTATTCCATTTGACAGACTGGAAGACTTCTTTAAAGAAAATTTGAATTAGTTCGGATCCAACATCAAAAACTCTGTTTCATCAGAGTTTTTTTAATAAGCTATAATAGATGCGGACTAATGGAGGATATCATGTATCAATTTGCTGAAAAACATCCGATCATCTTCGAACTGATCCTGATCGTTGTCTCCTTTCTGCTAGCTGGCATATGTGTTTTTGCCGGAAACATCCTGTATCTACCTGCTGAATTAAGTTCTTCGATCGGAAGGATCTTAACAGGCTTGCTTCTTCTGTTTGCCTATCGCAAAGCATTCAGAACCGGAAGAACTTTCCATAACCTGTTTCTTTTCCTTCCTGCCTTAGCATTCTGCTTATGGAATCTGTTCTACAATCTCAGTTCCGGAATGACAATCGGCGGATCTTCATATTTCATCGAAGGCTTTATTACTGCCATCGCTCCTGCCTTCTTTGAAGAAGTGATCTTCCGGGGAATCTTTCTTTATAATCTGAAACAGAATGGCTGCAGCGATCTGAAGTGTATGCTTATTTCTGCGCTTGTCTTCTCTGCTGTCCATCTGACCAACATCGCCGGTCTCGATCTTGTTTCTTTGGCTTTGCAGGTCATCTATTCCTTTGTAATCGGTCTGGTCCTGGCGGCTGTCTATCTGCGCAACGGAAGTCTCCTGCAGGTCATCTTCGCTCACTTTCTGACTGATTTCAGCAATCGCATCTTTATCGAACAGGCATCATCCACCACGACTCTGCAGCTGATCCTTTTTGTTCTGCTGCTGCTTGCGGAAACGGTTTATGCGTTCCAGCTGATCCGTTCAAATAAGAAGGGAGAACAATTACTATGATCAGAAATGAAAAATACAAATGGATCAATGTTTTGATCTGGCTCTTATCGGTTGTTACAATGATTGGTCTGATGATCCTTGGAAGCAGACTGCTGGAAGAAGACAACAAAGGCCTGCTGATTGAATTTTCCATCATTACCATCGTTACGCTGATTTATCTTTTCCTGATTTCCGGAAAGAAAACTTTTTCTTATCTGAATCATCAGACCGGCTATACTGTCAGGATGCTGTTTCCGACTCTGATCTTTTCGATCATCTTTGCTTTATTTGGCGTTCTGTCAATCTTTCTGGAAAATCCGCCTGTCATTTCTGGCTGGCCTGTCGATCTCTTGCTTTTCGCAATCAATATGTTTCTGGTTGGTGTTTATGAAGAGGCCTGTTTCCGGGCCTGCGCCTGCGATGCCTTGCTGCCTGCCTTGAAGAAAACAAAACATCCATTTCTTCTGACGGCCATCATTTCCGGACTTGTCTTTGGCTATGTCCATGTCGTCAGTGTTGACTGGTCTGATCTGCAGCAGATTCTGCAGTTTGTCTTGAAAATCACCAATCTGCTTCTTTCAGGAGCTGCTTTCATGATCCTTTACTGGAAGACCAGAAACCTGCTTGGGCTGGCTATTGTTCACGGGTTGAAAGACTTCCTTCCGAGTCTGCTTGACTGTATTTTTAACTTTGAAAACGTCGACCAGTCTGCTACCTATACTTCTGGAGATTCTGATACGACAATTGTCTATCTGGTCCAGCTTGTTTTCGAACTGATCTGTCTGATCTATATCTATAAAAAGGTCGGAAAGACGATCGATTATCAGAAAACGCTGGAAGAATGGTAGGCTTCTTGCAGCTGATATCTGTTCTGATTTATCAAAAAAAGCAGGCCACCCTGCTTTTCCTTTAATCCCTTTTATTTTACAAAAAAGGGCCATAACAAAACCAGTTTTCATATCAGTATATGCTGATGAATGCAACAGAATTGCAACATCGTCTTTCCGCCTTAAAAAATGCTTTTTACAGGCGATAAATCAGTGCTAAAACACGCATAACACTTGCATACCGGTTCCTGTTTTTTTATATAATAGATTTGAAGGAGGTATTCTGATATGACAAAATTTGAGGATACTGTAAAAGAAATGGAATCTCAGGTCGAAGATCTCGAAAACGATCTTGCAGAAAAAGAAGGTCAGCTCGATGACGCTGGCAGAGAAAAGGCAAGAATGCTGGTCGAAAAGACTGAAGAAGCGATCAAGTCTTCTATAGAAAAAGTTAAAGGCATCATCAACGATGTCCAGGAAGATGAAAAGCTTGATGAATTCCTTGACAAAGTAAAAGCTAAATCCATGGAAGCTGTTGATTTCACAAAGGAAAAAGTTGCTGAACTGACAAAGAAGGCTGACAGCGACAACAGACTTGAAAAACTTGGCAATGACATCATGGCTGAATTCGACAAGCTGAAAGAGTCCGATGCTTACAAAAAAACAGCTGACTTCTTAAGCGACATCTCCGCTAAGGTCAATGACTATTTCAACAAACCGGAAGTCCAGGAAGTCATCAACAAGGCTAAGACAACGACGATCAACATCGCTGAAAAGGGTGTTGAAAATCTCAAGAAAGCCCTTGAACCAAAAGAAGCTCCGGCTGAAACTCCATCAGAGACCTGCGAATGCAAGGAAGATGTCTGTGAGTGCGAAGCTCCGGCTGAAGAAAAACCTGAAGAATAATTTAAAGATTCCATCATAAAACCCGATCAGCCGATCGGGTTTTTTTATACCTTCAGTAATCTTTCGTAGACCTCATCCGGGTCGATCTTTTTGCCATCGATATATCTCTCGGCAATGTTCCTTTCATCGCCAATGTAGCAGAATCTCTCCAGTGCGTCTGATAAAGAGGTGTGATACTCTTCATCGAGCATGTCATCGACGACCAGTGCATTGAAGCGATAGCCTTTCTCGAGTTTTCCAACCCGGTCGAAGATGCTTCCGCCGTTGACCGTCGCCATATAGAAGGCATTGGCCAGTTCGATCTTGTCATGTTCCGGCTCATAGAACTGCTTCATCTTGGAGATCTGGGCAGCTCTGGCGATCTGACGATAGATGCCTAAGAAGTGACCGCCGCCGACATCGGAACCCAAAGCGATCTTAAGCCCTTTCTTTTGCATCGCCGCCGAGGGCATGATACCGGCAATGATATTGGAGGTCGCATCCGGGCAGTGTACACTGATGCCGTTGTATTCCTTCAGGATCCTTTCTTCCGTCTCCGTCGGGAAGATGACGTGGGCAAAGATCTTCGGTCCGCTTCC
Organism: Solobacterium sp. UBA3303; assembly: GCA_002362065.1. Classification (GTDB taxonomy): domain Bacteria; phylum Bacillota_I; class Bacilli_A; order Erysipelotrichales; family Erysipelotrichaceae; genus Colivicinus. Next base: position 25,254 of record DESX01000072.1, on the reverse strand, counting down.
TTTCAATAGGCCAAGGGCCTCGTAGATCTCACCATCGGAAGCAAATTCAGGATAAAGCTCCTTCGCCCAGGCTGCCTCGGCTTTGGATTCAACGAGGTGCGTCTGCACACCCACATCGTATTTTTCCGCCAGCTTTCCAAGGCCTTCCATCAGCGGTCTGGAACAGGTTGGCGCAAAGCGCGGCGTCAGGATCGGCTTCACCTTTTCGTCACCCAGGTGTTCACAGATGAAGCGTTCCGTCTTTTCAAGCGAGACGGCTGTTTCATCGACATAATAGTCCGGTGAATTCCTGTCCATATTGACGAGACCTGTATAGGCATATAATCCTGCTTCCTTCAGCATCTTATAAAGCAGATCACAGGCATCGTAATGGATCGTCGTGAATAAAGAAAGATGGAAACTGCCCTGCCTTAAGAATTCGCGGACGAGTCTTGCATAGACACTTTTTGCGTATTGAATGTCCTTATAGTTTGATTCCTGCGGGAAGGTGTAGCCACTTAGCCAGTCAAACAGCAGGCAGTCCATACCGATACCTCTTTGCGGGTATTGCGGGGCATGCATATGAAGATCGCAAAATGCCGGTAAGATCAGTTTTTCCTTGTGATCGATCAGTGTTTCCTTCTCGTATTCCGGTTTCAGGGTATCCGATACATCTTCGATAAAACCGTCTTTGACAACGATATATCCCTGCTCGATGATCCTTAGTTCGTCATAGGAAGCAGAAGTGATGATATTGCCTTTATGGATCTGCATATTTAGTCCTCTTTCTTTCTATGCCAACATTATACAAGAAAAGGAAGGCTGCGCCTTCCCTGTCTTATAAGATCACAATTCGTTGAGTTTGCCGTCTTTCAGAAGCACCCTCAGGTCGGACATTTCCGAAACGGTATTGGAGTGGGTGACGACGATGATCGTCTTGCCAAACTCCTGGGAGAGTTCCTTGAAGATGGAGATGATCTCGCGTTCCGTCGCGGTGTCAAGGTTTCCGGTCGGCTCATCGGCGAAGATCAGATCGACGTTGGAAGCCAGGGATCTGGCGATCGCAACACGCTGCTGTTCACCACCGGAAAGCTGGTTGACCATACGGTCTGCCTTGGAACGAACGATACCGAATCTCTCAAGAAGATTGTAGGCAACGTTCCTTCTGTCTTTTGGCAGTTCGTTGTCTGTCTCCGACATTGCCAGCAGGACGTTTTCCACTGCCGTCAGATAGGAGATCAGGTTGTACTGCTGAAAGACGATAGAGATCGCATTCCTTCTGTATTTGTGAAGACCGATCTCTTTGATATTCTTTCCTTCAAAGAAGATCTCACCGCTTTTTGCGGTATCAAGACCGGCAATGATCGAAAGCAATGTCGTCTTGCCGGAACCGGAAGGACCCAGGATCGTGTAGAACTTTCCTTTTTCAAAGGTGTAGGAGAGATCTTTCAGGATCTGTCTTTCATAGCCGCCATCGATATAGGAATAATTGATATTTTCTAGTCTCAGTATTTCTTCTGCCATGTGTCCCTCCTAGTTCTGATTCATCAGGATCTTCTTCGGATTGTATCGCATGATCATGAATGAAGGTATGATGACAGAGATCAGAACGATGCCTAAGCCCAGGACATAGATCTCTGCAATGATCAGCGGAGAGATCCTTACCTCATATTCCGAGATCAGATCATCCAGCGAGATCTCTGTGGAGTAATCCGTGTTCCAGATATCGATGTACTCGTAACCGAAATCTTCCTCATTTGCGACATCGGAAGTGGCGATCTGTGCTTCAAGAACGGTATTGCCGATCTTCTTGGCGATCAGAGAACCGGATATGACAGAAAGCGTGAAGCCGATGATCGCAACCAGTGCTAGCTCAACGAAGAACTGGGCGATGACCTTGATCTTGGAAGCACCCACGGACAGCAGGACTCCGATCTCATATTCCCTGGTCTTCAGAGTCAAAGCAGTGACCAGTGTGATGATGACGATCGCATTGATGACGACCAGCCAAACGATGAAGTTTGCATACATCGACAAAGTATCAAGAGGCTTGGACAGTCTGTTGAACTCATCGTTGTTGGCATCCAGAGATGTGAACTGCGAGATCGAATTGGAATAGTCTTCGACAAACTGCTCGACATTGAGCGGATCATCCAGCAGCAATGTGACGTTTTCCATGTACATGGAGCGTTCCATGTTTTCCATCGACGGACGATTCTCCTCGTTGCTGTAGTATTCATCTTCCGGATTCTGGGCCGCATAGTAATCAAAAGTCTTCTGCTGTACCGGCAGCATCGCCTTGAATACGGCAGTCGTCGGAATGAAGATCATGTTATCCGGGTTTTCATATGGGGATGCATAATCCCAGTTGGACGCATCCGGAAGCAAAGGATTGTGGTGATCGTAGATACCGATGATCTGGAATTGACAATTGTAGTCTTCCGGCGTAACGCCCTGTCTTCTCATGTAGGAAGAATCGTTGCCGGTCGCTAAAGTGATCGTATCGCCAACGCCAACGCCATTGGTTGCCGCCAGGTTCACCGAGATCAGACAGACGGATTCGGCATTAGTGATCTCTTCCTGGTTGTAGAAGCGTCCTTCAGTGATCTCATAGCCGCCGTCTTCAAATTCGATCATGCCCGGGAACATATTGGACTTGATGAAGAAGTAAGGCTCCTTGTAGGTCTCACACTGCATTACATTGTTCTCGTCGTAATAGCAGGACTGACCGGCGTTTTCATCCATGTTCTGTTCCCTGGAATTTCCCAGATGAACGAAATCAAGTGATCCTTCCGCATCGGAATACCACATGTTGGACGAGACCGCATTGGCGATCCGGACACGCGGATCCGTTAAGAATCCTGCAACATCCTCCACTTTGACACGCGGATAGTTCTCATAGAACTTGTTGATCTCATCCTCATCGGTCAAAGATTCGACATAGCGGTAGACTTTGTCATAGTCGACCATATAGGTAACGACAGCTCTCATCTTCTTGCGGGTGAGGATCTTCGCGCTTTCGGCAGCCGAAGAGACACCCAGACCGATGATGACCAGGTTACCGATCAGGAAAAACGTCAGTACCAGCAGTATCGTTTTCGACAGCCTCCTGGTGACATTCTTGAATGCTCTGTTTATAAAATTCATGTTCGCTCCTATTGTTTGTAGCTGTCATCGCAGACAGTGATGTAAACGATGATGCTTTCAGGCAGATATGTGCCAGCCTGGATCGGCTTGTTGTCCCAGCGTCTGACGCCGATGAGTTCGCCGTTCTTCTTGCCTTCCGCATAGTCATAAGAGACTTCGTAAGTGATCTTTGCCCAGTCGCACAAAGCTCTTGCATCATCTTCCACAAGTTTGCAGTTATACAGATCTGCCCAGGTGACCGGCGTTACACCGTCTTCCTTTTTGAACAGATCTTTCGGATCTTCGAGCAGGATGTTTCTGCCCTGCGAGATCCAGACATTCATCGTGCCGCCTACATAGACGCCATTGTCATAGCGGATGATCTTGTTGACCGGAATATCATCGGAGAACTCATAGTTGCGCTTGACTGAGATATTTGCGCCAAGCTCATTCTGCTGGTCTTTCCAGTCATGCAGACCGCCGCGGTCGTGGTATTCACCGCCGATGAAGTTGCCCGGTATATCGACGATATTGCCAAGTGACATCGTCAGTTCGATCAGGCTGCTCGGATCGATCAGAGAACCGGCAGACAAAGACTGTTCCAGAACGATGTCTTTGGCTTGTGAAGAATAGACACCCTTTTCCGTATCGATATAGGCTGTCGGATTCTTGCGCATCCAGGCATCGACCTGCTTCTTGGTCCAGCCGATCATGTTCGGCATGTATACGGCAACGCCCTTGGAGACGACGACCGTCATCGTATCACCTTCCTTGATGGTCTTGCCGGAAGCGATGGATTGGGAAATGACGTAGTCCTGATCGATCTTGTCAGAGTACTGTTCGACCTTGATCAGTTCGATCTTGTTGTTCTTTGCCCAGGCTTCCACCGTCGCATAAGGTTTCTTTTCAAAATCTTCAACGGAGACCTTGCCGGCCGGCGCAGCACCCTTGGAGACGTTGATCTTTAAAGTACAGCCCCTGGTGAAACTGTCTTCTTCACATCCCGAGAAGGAATAATCGATGACTTCGTTCTCCGGAACTTCTGCGTTGTAGGCAGTGACCACCTTGGTCTTCAAAAGCTTATTGGAATTGATCCATTCGGTCAGTTCGTCTTTGGTCATCGAATCGATACCCGGAACAGAGATCCTTTCTGATGGATCCGGTCCTAAAGAAAGCGTGAAGTTGAGCTTCACATTCTTTTTGACTTTCCTACCAGCCGGAACCGATTGCTTTAAGATCGTTCCTTCGGCAGAATCGAAATCATAGGTATCATCGAAGATGACGCCGCTTGCTTCAACGCCTTGCTGCTTGACCCAGGCTGCAACATCGCTCCTGGTCTTGCCGACAAAGTCCGGCATCTCGATCTTCGGTGCGAAGAATATAAAGTAGGCACCGATCAAAAGCGCGAGCAGGATCGCTGCGGCAATGATCAGAGCTTTGATATTGAGAGGTTTTCTTTCCCTGGTGACAGGTACCCTTTCCTCTTCTTGAAAACTGGCCGGTTTCCCCTGCGAAGAGAACTGATCCAGAAAATTCTTATCATCAGGCATATGCGTTACCTCCCTTGCACTATCTTCTTCATTATAAGCCCATATACAGGGCCTTTGCCTTAATAATCTACTAAGTTTTACTTAAGTTCAGGTCACATCAATCCGCGACAGGATCCATATAATACTGCTCCGTCATCTTAAGCAGGCCGCTGTTAGTCATGCGGTATTCGCCATATTCCGTCGCAAATGTGACTTTGACCACGGGATCCTTTGCCAGTCTGCGTATGCTTTCCACGTCCGGTCTTTGCATCAGCTCATAGTTATAATACATTCCGCTTTCTGTATCCTGTATCGACATGGAAGCCGTGAATGTCTTTTCACGTTCATCCGAATAGTATTCCCTGATCCCCTGCTTTCGAAGTTCATCGATGATCTTTGAAGTTTCCTCACTCATTTCCAGTCCCGGCATGCCATGCCAGCGGTTGATCTCGATGTATACGGAAACATAATCCGCCTTGGTTCCGGTCTCTTTTTCGATCAGATCGATATAGGTCCGATCGCCATCCCCTGCCTCGTTCCAGCAATTGATCATGCAGTAATCTTTGCCCTGAGCCATGTCATAGTGCTGCGCAAGGCCAAAGCCTTTTGTCGATCTGCCGGCTGAGGCAAAGCATAAGCTCAATACCATCGCCAGGATGAAGAAGACCGGCATCTTATAGGTGAAATAGAACTTGCGCTTGTAGATGAAATGGGCAGCCATATACACCGCAAACAAGAGCACATACAGAATGAACTGTTCTTTCAAAAACTCACTGAGGCCTGCATAACGCGGCGATCTGACGCCGAAATTGGTCGAGATCGTAAAGATCGATAAGAGAAGATACAGCGAAATGACGAGCGGATAGCAGAAGAAGCCATCCGATTTCGTCTCTGCCCTCTCGGCCTTGCGAAGGACATAATGCCGGAAACAGAGATATCCGAAGACCAGCACATAGATGATCAGCGTGATCAGACAAAGTAAAGCGATCTTCTTTGCCCCGACGGCATCTGCAAGCATCTCAAAGCTCATATAGATCGGCGAGAGATACTTCACCTGGTCCAGGCTTATGTAATTGATGCCGGCCACAAAGTTGTAGTAGAAATTGGAGATCACCGAATAGACCGCCAGCGGCAGAAAGGAATAAGCACCCATCATGACGATGCCGTCCACGAGCGTATTGGCACTCATGTATATGCAAAGATTAAAGACCACAACACTCACGCAGGCGATCAAAGCTTCGATCAGGGCGATAAGCAGGATCTTAAGACCCAATGCATTTGCGATGCCCTGATAAACGATCATGCATGAAAGCGGCACGTATATGCAGGTCACACAGAACAATACCCCGGTGCATAAAAGCTGTTTTCTTGAGACCGGAAGCGAGAAATACATATCGCAGGCCTTCTTGTTGTGTACGTGATAAAAGACCACAGCCGGAAGGACAAAGGAAAGGATGACCGACAGGATGCCCTGCAGGGCCAGGCCAAGATAGTCATTCCACAGATTTCTCGTGGAGAAGCCGATCAGAAGGCTCACGAGGAAGATGAAGATCAGAAGATACTTCTTTGACTTGCACAGATAATCAAAATACGACTTGCAGATCATTAGTTCCTTCCTCCTTCATGTTCATAGATGAACAGTTCCTCAAAGTTGACCGGAAGCACATCCAGGATCAAAGGTTCAAGCTTTGAAAGCTTTTCTTCAACTTCATTTCGATCACCTTTGATGACAAAGGAATAGACAGAGCCTTCCTTTGCCTGATGCAGGATCTCAAACTGTTCAAAGCAACTTTCATCGATCGTTTTATTGAAAGCCAGCTGGTATTTGTTGATGTTGGCCTTGGATTCAAGAAGATCGCCATAGGTCGAGATCTTTCCGTTTTCCAGGATCCCGTAGGAATCGCAGATATCCTCAAGCTCCTTCAGGTTGTGTGAAGAAATGATAACTGTCGCCTGATCGTCCTGAATGAAATCATACAGAGCCTTCTTCAGATCGAGACGCACGATCGGATCAAGCCCGTCAAACGCCTCATCCAGCAATAAGAGCTTTGGCCGGATCGCCAGGGCAAACAACAACAAGGTCTGCCGTTTCATACCCTTGGAAAAGGAATTGATCGGCTTGTTTTCATCCAGATGAAACAGATCGAGATATTTGCGGTACGCTTTTTCATTCAAAGAATAATAGCTTCCATAAAATTCCTTCAGTGTTCTGATGCTGGAAGCCATCGGATAGTAAGGATCATCGTTGACAAAGAAGATGTCTTTGCGTATGGCTTCATCCTTATAAGTATCCGTCCCGTTGAACTCCACATTGCCGCCATCCGGCTCATAGATCCCGGAAATGCATCTTAACATCGTCGATTTGCCGGCACCATTGACGCCGACCAAACCGAATATGGAAGCTTCATTGACTTCCAGATATAAAGAATCAAGGACTTTTTTATCGCCAAAGCCTTTGGTCAGACCATTGATCTTTAACATGTTGCCTCCTCATAAACTTTCTCAAGCAGCGAAACGACTTCCGTCTTCGTAAAGCCTTCTTCCTTCAGTGTCTGAAGGATCTTCAAGGCATCTGCCTGATCTTTCTGCTTTTTCATATCGCGCAGCCCGGCCACAAAAACACCCTTCTTGTTCAAAGTGTAGATATAGCCGTTTCTTTCAAGTTCCTGATAAGCCTTCATGACCGTATTGGGGTTGATGCCAAGCTCTGCTGCAAGGCTTCGCACCGAAGGAAGCTTATCATCCGGTTTCAGAATACCGGTCTTAATGAACTTTTCGATCTGCGAACGGATCTGTTCATAGATCGAATCTTTTCCCTGCAGATTTATCAGAAACATCCGCTACCTCCAATCTGTATTATCTGTATTAATTGTATTATCTGTATTACTTCATGTCAAATTTCATCAGGCAGTCAAACAAAAAAAGGCGGATGAGCCGCCCATAAACTTTCTGATGAATCTTCTTTTTATCCGAGCTTGTCGAAATCGAATTCCTTAAGTGCTTCAAGCAGTGCTTCGGCTTCTTCCCTGTTGAGAGTGATGCCTTTCTGCATCTTGTCTTCCGCCCGGTTCCACTTGCGGATATCGAGCTTTGGTCTGCCCGTACCATAAGTGATCACGTTGACTTCGCAGGTGAAGTCTCCGTTTTCGCTTAAGACTGCAACTTCATCATTGATCTCGTATTTGAATTCTGCCATGCGTCCTCCTTATTGTTTTCATTCGGATCACATGATCAGATCCGATCTTTCTTCTTCAGATACATCATAACAGAGAAACATTCCTTTTGTGCAGGTCCGCATATTGACCTGTCTTACTTTTATTGTGAAATGAAGTTCAGGATCGCTTCGGCGCAAAGCTGCTTCTGCCTTTGTGAAGTGATGGAAGCCTTCCCGTCCCCTTTCTGAAAACCGTAATCGGCAAACTGCGCATGGTTTCCTCCTTCGATGACAAGCGTTTCATAGTCCGATGGAAGATCCTTCAGATGTTCATCATGTTTTTCCCGGTTCATGACTTTGTCATTGCTTCCATAGATCTCAAGCACTCTCAGGCCGCTGTCTTTCAGCGAAACACTGGAATAGGACGCCAGAAGGATCAGGCCTTTGTAGGCGCCTTTGTTTTTGCCTGCACACAGAGAAGCACAGACCCCGCCCAGTGAATGGCCGCCGATGTACCAGTTTTTCACGTCTGAAAAATCATTTCTGACTTTATCCGCTGCGTCAGCATCAAACAAGGCAAAGTGAAAAGCAGGTTTCAGGATGATGCATAAGATGCCTTTTTGCGCAAGCTGATCAAACAAAGACACATAGGCTCTTGATTCGACCTTTGCCCCTGGATAAAAGACGATCGCCGTTTCATAGGAAGCAGGCATTAAGGCGATATAGTTTTTCTCTTCCTGATATGCATAGGCTGCTTTTTCCGTTATTTCAGTCTGTGCCTTATAGTAAGCGGAAAAATAGAGAAAAAAAGATGATCCGCCAAGCACCAGCAGGGTCGCAAGGATGATCAGCAGTTTTTTGAATATGCTTCGTTTTTTCATATGCCTTTATTTGCTGTTATCGATCAAAGCGATCGAAAGATCGTTGACATTGGTGCCGGTCGGTCCGGTAAGGATCAAAGAATCGATCGCCTTTAAACCATGGTATGTATCGTTTTCGCTCAAAAAAGATTCCGGATCCAGCCCTTTTTCCTTCAGTTTTTGCAAAGAAGAACCATCGATCCAGCCGCCCGCCGCATCGGTCGGTCCATCAGTTCCATCTGACCCTACGGACATCAAAAGGACATGGTCCATGTCAGAGAGGTGTTCGATCTGCGAAAAGACGAGCTCCTGGTTTCTGCCGCCAAGGCCCTTGCCTTTGACATAGACGATGGTCTCGCCACCAAGGACCAGGCAGATCTTTCCTTTCTCATCCTTGTATTTCAATATCGTTTCGTACATGAGATCGCCGGCCTTGCAGGCTTCCATGTCAGCCTGATCGCTTAAAAGGATCGGTGTATAGCCTAGCTTTTGTGCTTCTTCCATGGCCTTTTTGCACAATATGCGCACAGAACCGGTGATCAGATTCGTGCAGTTCTCGCAAGAACCGGATTCACTTTGAAGGATGATGTTTCGGATCTCATCAGAGATCTGAATTCCACGCTCATCCAGGATCCTTAAAGCAGCCTTGCCGTCCGTGCTGTCTTTTGCGGTCGGACCCGAGCCGATATTGTCTAAGGAATCGGAGAGCACATCGGAAAGGATGATCGAATACACTTTCGCCGGCTTGCACAGATCGCCAAACTTTCCGCCTTTGACTTTGGAAAGCTTCTTGCGGATCGTATTGATGCTGACAATGTCGATGCCTTTATTCAGAAGCTGCTGATTGAGCTTCTGCAGTTCTTCAAGGGGGATCAGAGGGCTTTCAAACAGCGCACTTGCCCCGCCTGAAAGAAGGAATATGACGATATCGTCTTCTTTGAGGCCGGTGCACATCTTGATCGCTGCATCTGTCGCTTTGATCGAGTTTTCATCGACTAAAGGATGACCTGCCTCATAGCAGTCCACATGACCGATCTTTCCTTCGATGTGGCCATACTTGCTGATGACGATGCCTCTTTCGATATCGAGGACTTCACTTGCTGCTTTCGCCATGCGAAAAGCGGCCTTTCCGACCGCAAGCAGATAAACTTTCTGATGGATCTCAAGATCCTTCAGTGCCTTTTTGACGTTTTTATCGGGAAGACAGGCCTTGATCGCATTAAAACAGATGGTCTTCGCATCATTCAACATAGATCTCGACATGGTCTAATTTATCCTGATCGATCGCAAACAGGTCGCCATACAATACGACGACATTGTCTTTATCTCCGGCTTCCTGGCCAAAGGCACAGGCATAGCCGTTCCTTTCAATGTATTCCCCGGAAAACATCTCGCAGTTTTCCTTTACGGAGTTGCTCAGTTCGATGCCGTTGATCTTATAAGGAACATCCGGATAATTCGACAGATAGAAGACGAATCTTGAAACAATGGCCTGATCGATCGGCTTTTGCTTACTGCTGTCATTTGTGATGTCGATATCGGCAAGATACTTGCCCCAGAAATACAGCTCCTGTTCTTTCAGGGTCGTTTCCGGCTCGATCGTCTCCGGCAATTGCGCATCAAAGATCAGTCTTGCATAGGCGACATCGTCATAGCCCGGCGTGATCGTGTAATCACCAAAAGAGAAGATGTAATAATCTTCTCTTTCTCTTACACAGCCGCCAAGCAGCAGCATCATCAGCAGTAAGCAAAGCAGTTTCTTCATTTCAAAATGCTCTTGGAAGCGATGATGTCGACATTCAGGCCAAGCACATCGCTTAATATCACGTCTCCGAGTTTTACCGGAACTTTGGCTTCAACACCTTTTAAGGCCTTCATGACATCCATGATCCTTCCTTTCGGGATCGGGGATGAAGTGATGACCGGCAGACGGTGGCATTTTTCAGAATCGATGCCAACGCATGAAGTCAGCGTCCTTAAAGGATTGGTCATTTCATTATACGCATAAGTATAACCGCGCGGGCAGGCATTTCCGCTGACGGAGATCTCCTCGCCCTTTTTCTCGACTGTCAGATGGCAGCCGCGCGGACAATTGATACAGATCAGGTTCATTCCACGACCTCCCAGTGCAGTTCGCCCTTTAAGGAAGAAAGATCGTCTTTCTTCAAAGAGACTTTCTGCATCTCACTTGGCACGATGCCAAGCTTCTTGATCTTCTTGTCAAATCCTTCGCCATAGATGTGGATGAAGGATTCCTTATAAACTCTTGAGACCCTGAACATGAATTCGATGTCTTTTCCCTTGTGGAAAGACTGCGGGACCATGTAGGATACGCCATTGCTGACGACATTCTTTACGACTTCGCTCTGCGGGCTGATGCCAAGCACATAATCCGCTGCTGCGCGGCCGCATTTTTTGCCCTCTTGCGAGACATAGTCGACCAGGTCGTGTACATGAAGGGCGTTGCCGCAGGCAAATATTCCCTCCACGGAACTCATATAGCGGTCATCGACGATCGCACCCTTGGTACGGGCATCGAGTTTGACACCGATCTCCTCGATCAGCGTGTTTTCCGGGATCAGACCGACGGACAGTAACAGACAATCGCAAGGGATCTCCTGTTCCGAGCCCGGGATCTTTTTGAGTTTTTCATCGACTTTGATCAGTGTGATCGATTCAAGTCTTTGATCTCCATGGACCGCTTCAACGGTGTGGGAGAGATAAAGCGGGATATCAAAGTCTTCAAGACACTGTTTGATATTTCTGGCAAGACCATTTGAATATGGCTGCAGTTCGGCAACACCGATGACCTTAGCACCTTCCAGCGTCATCCTTCTTGCCATGATCAGGCCGATGTCACCGGATCCTAAAATGAAGACTTTCTTGCCGACAAGGTAGCCTTCCTTGTTGAGGTATTTCTGTGCCGTACCGGCCGTATAGACGCCCTGGCAGCGGTTGCCCTTCATGCCGATCGCACCGGCTGGTCTTTCTCTGCAGCCGGTCGACAATACGATCGCATCTGCCTGTATATGTTTTAAGCCTTCCGGCGAAGATACCGTGAGGACCTTATCTTCGATCTTTGTGACGACCGAATCATAGATGATCGAGATGCACTCGTTGTCCTTGATCAGATCGTAGTATTTTTCGGCATAAGCCGGACCGGAAAGTTCCTCATTGAATGTATGCAGGCCAAAGCCATTGTGGATACATTGCTGCAGGATGCCGCCGTATTCGTTTTCCCTTTCGATCAGAAGGATATCTTCAAGTCCGTTTTCGTAAGCACCCAAAGCTGCTGCGATGCCGGCCGAACCGGCACCGATGATGACTAACTGATGTCTTTCCATCACAGTGCCTCCTTCGCCTGAGCGACTAAAATATTGGAACCATCCTTATCGAGCAGGATGTCTTTTGTTTCTTTATGCAGTTCTTCCGCAAGTATCTTTACGACTTCAGGCTCGCAGAAACCACCCTGGCATCTGCCCATACCCGGACGGCAGCGCATCTTGACGCCTTTGACGGTCGTTGCGCCGCACCTGCGGTTGATGACGTCCTTGATCTGGCCTTTGGATACTTTCTCACAGCGGCAGATCAGCTTGCCAAAATCCGGATCCTTGGCGATCAGTTCATTGACCTGTTCATCGCTCATCTTTGAAAGATCGATGAAAGGCTTGCGGCGTACATAGTTTTCTTTGACTTTGCATTCTATGAACTTCGGCATCAGGATGCCTTCCACAACATCCTTGGCGATCGCCGGAGCGGCTGAAAGTCCAGGCGATTCAATGCCGGCCACATGAATGAAGTTTTCGATCTGATCGTCTTCCTGAATATAGAAATCCTTGAGGTCGATATGCGGACGAAGACCTGCAAAGGTGTGGATCATCTTGTGATACGGAATGTTCTTGACGGTCTTGGTGATCTCACTACGCACAAAGTCGAGTCCTTCACCCGTCGAATCGTCTTCGACATCTTCACAGAATTCCGAGTTTGGTCCTAACAGAACATTGCCATGGACCGTCGGGACGGCAAGCACGCCTTTTCCTTTGGCGGACGGAGCCGGATAGATGACATGGTTCACAAATTTTCCATCGAGATGATCCAGTACGAAATACTCGCCTTTCCTTGCTTCCGTATGATATGGCGAAGGTCTTAACATCTCGGTGATCTCATCGCAATGCGCACCGGCACAGTTGACGATGACTTTCGTTTCGATCTCATCGTTGATCACAAAATGATCATCGGCTTTTTCAATCTTTTTAACTTCGTAATCGAGTTTAAGCTCAACGCCGTTGAGCATCGCTTCTTCCATCGCCGCGATGGTCACTTCCCATGGCGTGATGATACCGGTCGTCGGCAGGGACAGGACCTTGCTGATGCGATCGGAAAGATTCGGCTCGTTTTCACGTGCTTCATCACCGCTTAAAACTTCATAAGGGATATGGCGTTCTTCACACTGGGCGATCAGTGTATCGAGTTTTTCTTCCTCTTCTTCTCCCCCTGCCGCAACATAAGCACCGATCGGCACATAGGAGACCTGCAGTTCTTTGCACAGATCCGGATACATCCGGTTGCCCAAAAGATTGTACTTGCATTTCAAAGTGCCGGGTTTTGGATCGTGTCCAGAGTGGACCATTGCGGAATTCGCGCCGGTCGCACCTTCAGCTACATCATTCTCCTTTTCCAGAACCAAAACCTTCAGATCGAGTTTGCTCAGGGAGTGAGCGATCAATGAGCCGGTAATGCCGGCTCCAATTATCGTAATATCAAACATCAATTTAATTATAAGATAGATTTTTCATTCGAAACAGTCATCATCGATTTTTTACAAGCGCTTTCTTTTCCTATGCTAGAATTGAATGGGAGGATTAATTTATAATGAAACAATTTCGCTGCACCGTTGAGAATCCGATCGGTATTCACGCCAGACCGGCTGCCCTGATCGCACAGCTGTGCGTTGGACTCAAAAGTGCCGTTACGATCTCCTGCAACGGCCGTTTTGCGAACGCATCTGACGTATTGCAGATCTTAAAACTCAATGCGCAAAAAGGAGACGTCCTGGAAATAACTGTCGAAGGTATCAATGAAGAAGAAGATGCTGAAAAAGTAAAGAAGATCGTCTGCACCGACTGTATCGAAGAAAGAGAAAGCGGTATCCTGAAAATCGCCTTCTTCGGCACAAAAGACTACGACCGCATGTTCTTCTCAAAACTCGCTGATGACAAAGGTCCGGGTGCCTATAACGTCGATATCACCTATCTTGAATCAAGACTGACCATTGAAACAGTTGCACTGGCTAAGGGACATGATGCGATCTGCATCTTCGTCAACGATGAAGCACCAAGGGAAGTTGTCGATATGCTGCATAACGAAGGCATCAAGCTGATCCTTCTTCGCTGCGCCGGCTTCAACAATGTCGATCTGAATGCCTGCAAGGAATACGGCATCAAGGTCGCCAGAGTTCCGGCCTATTCCCCATACGCCGTTGCCGAACACGCGATGGCCATCATCCAGGAAGCCAACCGCCGTCTGCACAGAGCGGACCGCAAAGTCAGGGAAAACAACTTCGCTTTGTCCGGACTTCTCGGTGTCGACCTTCACAATAAGGTCTGCGGTGTCATGGGTACCGGAAAGATCGGTGAATGCTTCGCCAGGATCGCCAAGGGTTATGGCATGAGCGTCATCGGCTGGGATGCCTATCCAAACAAGAAATACGAAGAGGAAGGCTTACTGACCTATGTCAGCAAGGATGAACTGCTTGAAAAGGCAGATCTGATCTCCCTTCACGCACCGCTGATCATGGGCGAAGGCGGAACCTACCATCTGATCGATGAAGCAGCCATCGCCAAAATGAAAGATACCGTAATGCTGGTCAACACAGCCAGAGGACCTCTGATCGATGTGGAAGCGCTGATCGCTGCCCTTAAAAACGGCAAGTTCCAGGCAGTCGCACTCGATGTCTATGAAGGCGAAGACGAAAACGTCTATATGGACAGATCGGATGAAGCGCTTGCCCATTCCATCACCGCAAGACTGCAGATGTTCCCGCAACTGGTATTAACGTCTCATCAAGCTTTCTTCACAAGAGAAGCCATGCAGGCGATCGCCGTACAGACGATGGAAAATGCCCGCAACTTCAACGAAGGAAACAGCCTGGGCACAGCGGAAGTTTCTGCAAAATAAGCACAACAAAAGCACGTCAGATGGATCTGTTCTTCCATCAAAACGTGCTTTTTCTTTTGTTTTCTATAAGCGCTTGGAAAGCGAATCGTAGTTCACACAGGACAGCAAAGCTTCTTCCTTGGTGATCTTTCCTTTCTTGCAGAGTTCGGCAAGATAGGAATCCATCGTAAACATGCCTTCCGCTTGCGAAGTTGCCATCGTGTTGTTGAGCTGCGGCAGTTTGTCATCGCGGATCATATTGGAGACTGCCGAATTGACTTTCAAGACTTCAAAGGCCGGGATCAGTTCGCCGTTGACGCCTGTGACCAGCTGCTGGCAGATGATGCCTTTTAAGATCTGCGAAAGCTGCAGCTTGATCTGATGCTGCTGGGAAGCCGGGAAGACGTCCACGATACGGTTGATCGTATTGACTGCGGAGCTTGTATGAAGCGTCGATATCAGCAAGGTTCCGGTCTCTGCTGCCGTGATCGCTGCGGAGATCGTATCGTAATCTCTCATTTCACCTAAGAGTATGACATCCGGGCTTTCCCTTAAAGCGGAACGAAGTGATTCGAGGTAGCCTGGCGTGTCGATGAAGACTTCTCTTTGCGTGACGATCGAGCGTTCATGTCTGTGGACATACTCGATCGGATCTTCCATCGTGATGATGTGGCAGGACCTGCTGCGGTTGATGCGGTCGATCATGCAGGCTAAAGTCGTCGACTTGCCCGAACCTGCCGAACCGGTAACTAAGACCAGGCCTTTTTTATTGTCGGCAAGTGACAAGACGCTTTCCGGAATGTTCATCTTGATCGGATCCGGGATACCGAATTTGATGACTCTTACTACAGCTGCCAGAGAACCGCGCTGTCTGAAGACATTGACACGAAATCTGCCTAAGCCGGAGATCGCGAAGGAAAAGTCGTCGTCGATCTTCTTATCGAGGTTGGTCGTCTCTCTTTTGGAGATCTCATAGATCTCCTTGACCAGTCCTTCGATATCGGATGGCAGCAGCATCTTTTCACCGACTCTGTTCTGCGTGCCGTTGCATTTATAGGTCAATGGAAGTCCGGCGATCAGAAAGATATCTGATGCATCGGCTTTGATCGCATTGCTCAATACTTCTTCAATTGCCATGCCTAATTTCCTCCCCAAAGATCATCAATGGAATCTTCCTCTTCCCAGATCTTCTGAATGCTCCAGGTATCAAAAGAAGTTTCCCCGTTCTGTTTATCTGCTTTGATGCTCAGCTTATAGCCCTCGAGCTGTATTTCCGTATCTATTATAGCAGTATCACCTGCCTCGCTTAATAAGCGCCGGCCTTCTTCTTCGAGTTCGTAGCGGACCTTCACGGTTTGCGCATATCGGTTTGACAAACGAAGATCGGCAAGCGAAGTCGCATAGGACAAAAGCGCCAGTACGCTCATACAGATGACGATCACCGTCAAAAGGATCGACAGCATCCCCAGTCTGAGTCTTCCGGTATTCACTGTCTGACCTCCTTTCCGGTTTTGATCGAGTAGATCTTTTCACCCTGATACAGGATAAAGATATCAGCTGTTTCAAAATCTCCTTCTTTGCTTGTTTTGATCTGTGCTATAAAGCTTCCGTTTTCCGCAGGTTTCAGGTCTTCGTCAAAGCTGAAGGAAAGCGTATCGTTTTCTTGATCCGGACCCGCATCTTTGAAGATCTCGAGGATCTTTGTTTCATCGTCACTGGACAGATAGACATCCGCGACATTGGAAGCCAGGGTCACCGCATCGGAAAGCCTTGCCGCGCTTAGTGAGCGGACCCTTGCCGAAACGAAGGTCTTGCTCAAGACCAGGATCGAAACGATGAAGACAGACAGGATCACGATGATCTCAATGCCGAGATTCTCTCTTTTTTTCATCATCGTCTTCCTCCTTCAAACATATCGATAAACACATCGCCGTCTTCCGTCGTGACCTTCAAAAGCGTATCGGAAACTTCCTCGATCTCAAAGATGGAAGTCTTGGCGATCTGTATCGCTGAAGCTTCATTGAGTTCATCATCCAGTTTTCCGAAATCTTCGACAAGATAGCCTTCGTGCAGATAGATGCGGTTGCCAAAACCGGTATCTCCATCCCGGATGACCAGGACTTTCTTTCCCTCTTTTGTCTCGGTATAGATGCCCGCCTCGTTCATCTTGCTGGCGGTGTGCAGATAGGAAGATAAGGTCCTTGAAAGCGAGCTTTCCTGCTGACTGAGCGAAATGCTCTGGTAGATCTTCGTTCCGAAAAGCACCAGCAAAAGAAAACTCAGGATGAAGAAAGCCATCATGATCATCAGCGATAATTCGTTTCTGTTCTCTTTTCTGTTCATAAGATCCTATTTCCTGACGATGCGGATATCCGGCAGCTGGTTTTGCGCAAATGCACGATAGACCACATAGTAATTGCGTTCGTTGATCCTTAAGCCGTAATTCTCCTTAAGGTAATCAAGCGTATTCGGGTAAGCTCCTTCGATGACATAACATTGCAAAGCGCAGCGTTCGATCGCATCTTTGATCGCTTCCGCCGATTCTTCATCGAGATCGGCATTGGCCCTTGAAGTAAAAGATGCGTATGCCAAAACAAGCAGCACACATACAAGTATTGCTGTCAGGATCTTAAGCAGTGTTTTTTTACTTTTGTCCTGATACATAGTTCTTTATCCAATCGAATTCATGATGCCGATCAAAGGAAGCATCACACATAACAAAGCGATCGCCACCGTCAGCATCAAAACGCCAGACAGTATCGATTCCAGGGATCCCAGCAGTCTGTCGGAAGAAGTCATGACGCTTTCTGACAACAGATCACTGAGCCTTTTCAGAGTGCTTTCCATGTCACCGCTTCTTTCTGCCGGCAGCAGCATCCTGCCATAGACCGGTTCGTAAAGCTCGGCGTCATTGGCACTTCTTCCAAAGCCGTTTCCTTCATCCATGCTCTTTTTGGCCTTTTCGATCTTGCCGTTGACCACAGGATGATCACACATCTGTGCCGCTTTTACGATCGCATCATCCTGCATGAAGCCACTGGAAAGATAGACTTCGTATGCGGAAGTGAAGCGGTATAAAGCCAGGTTTTCAAGGATGTTTGCAGCCGCCGGGAAGCGTGAAAGCAAAGCCGAGATCTGCTTTTTGAAGCCATGGCCGTATAAGAAATAACCTGCACCGACAACGACCACCAGGATGGACATGGCGATCAGAGCGATACGGCAGAATAAGAAGGCGTAATTGATATAGCTGTAGCTTGACTGGCTCAAAGAACCCGTCAAAGTCTCATACACATCGGAAAAGGCCGGAAGCACGAGCTTCAGCATCAAAAACAGCACGATGATGATCAGCACGATCATTGCCAGAGGATAGACGATCGTTGAAGTGATCTTCTCTTTCAAAGAGTGCTGCGAAGCATAGTAGGAAGAAAGACGCTTTAAAGTCTCTTCGCTTTTGCCTGTGGCTTCACCTGCTTCCACCATCTGTAAGGCATATTCCGGGAACATGCCGCTTTTTTCCATGGCATCTTTTAAAGTGGAGCCTTCCTGCAGAGCCTTTTCAATGACTTCGAGGCCTTCATTGAGCTGACCGTTATGTTCTCCCTTCTGTTTCATCAGGGAAGCAGCTTCCGATATCTCGATGCCTGCATTCAGCATCGATGCCATGCTTTCACAGAAAGCACTGACTCCTAAAAGCGACAGCTTGTTCTTGCTTGCCATAACCTTTCCTCCTTAGTATTCATAGACCTGTGCGTAATTGCTTCCGTCACCAATAAATCTCTGATCGGATCCATTAGCTGAAAACGTCAGGTCCATACGTGTCCATTCATTTCCCGAGACCTTGAATTCGACGGTCACCCAGCCGGATTCCTCGGTATAAAACATATTCCAGGCGTGATAAAGATCATTTGGTGATACGTAGCCGAAGATCACTTTGGTCGGTATGCCTTGCGATCTTAACATCGCTGCGGTCAAAGATGCATAATCGAAACAGATCCCTTTGCCGGTCGCTAATGTCTCATCGGGAAGCGGCAGATAGCCTGACTTGATATTTTCCGCCTTTGGCTTGTCGTAGGTGATGTGATCGCAAACGTAGTCATAGACTTTCGAGATGACCTCATTGGCCGTCCTTGAAGTCTCCGAGAACGAAGAAGCCAGTTTCACACATTCCGAGTCTTTCGTATAGTATGCGTAATCACTGCTTCTTAAATACGGCTGAAATTCATCCTCCAGCGTCACATTGGCCGATGTCTCAAACAATACGGCATAGCGGTTGTCGGAGATGTTCTCCATGACCCGGAAATGGTATTCCCCATCCCCTGACTGCAAAGGGAAGATCGATACTTCACCTTCCGAAGAGATGTTGTAGTTGTAGGTGACATCGGTGATCACCTGGAACTTAAGCCTTGCATCACTTTCCGCCTTGACGGCGACATAGCCCTTGGAAACGCTCGACAGGTCGATGTAAGCCCCGTTCTTGTATTCCGCTTCCGCTTCATTGAAGATTGATTCGTTGAACTCCGGAACTTCATAGCGCTCTTCCGGCGCCAGCGGTTCGACTGTTTCATTTTCCTTTATATCGACTTCGTTTTCCTTTGCATCCGCTTCATTCCCGCAGGCTGTAAAAGAAAAAAGCAGGAAGATCATGATCAAAAACTTCACTGCTCTATTCATAGTCACACTTTCCATCCGTTTCACAGCCACAGGAAAACATCTTCAAAAGATCCTGATTTTTTTCTTCTTTCGTTTTCTTTGACTGTGATCTGAGATTCATCAATAAAATGTATTCCTGCTTTTAATTTTAGCACCGAAACGGACTACTTGTTTTCTTTCAGGATGCGAAGACCTTCTTTCAGATAATCCGAAGAGTTCTCATAGCGGTATTCGCTCAGCCTTTCTTTGACCGGACCAAGTTCCGAAGCCTTGTAGCCGAGCTCCTTCAAAGCGGCGATCGCATCATCGATCAGCTCATTGGACTTGAGGGAAGATTCCATCTCAAACGGCTTGACGGCCTTGAAGTTGTGGGCATCCGACATGTTGATCCTGTTTTCAAACTGTCTGATGAACGCATAAGGATCATCGACCTTGGCAAGGTCTGTGGATTCAAAGACATCCCTTGTGAATTTCAAGGAGTACAGATACTGGTCGATCAGATCGCCGTTTTTGTCACGGACACTGGTAAAGCCGGATATAACGACCTGTCTGATGTATGGCGAGATATTGAAGTAGCTGCCCGATAAGAAGATCGCCAGGCTCAGGATGAGTCTTGCGTATTCTTCCTTCATCACAGAAGAAGTCTTGCGCTTGCTGACGAGCCTGCCGTTGTTGTAGGCCGGATATTCCCTGGAGAATTCTTCGATCTCCGGCAGATCCAGATCGACATAAAGGATCTCATCTTCAAGTTCGTAGTTGGCTCTGACATCATAGGCCAGTTCAAGCGAAGACATGAAGGAAGAGACCATGTTTTCAATGACGTCCTCATCGCCATCGATCGCATAATGGAAGAGTTCCTTTTTCGCCTCGGATTCAAAACCATCGACATAAGACATGAATGCCGTCTTGTCCATGACCGGCGCAGTGTATTTGTGAAGATTGAGGATCGCTTCCTGGTTATTCTCGTATTCTTCCACCGGATCTCCGACTTCTTCCTCAAGGACCTCTTCGTTTGTGATCACTTCTTCCTTGATGCAGTCGTCATTCTTCTTCAGGCTGGAAGGCTTTTGCGAATCCTTGGCGGAAACATATGTCTTCTTTTTGGCAGTTGTTGTCGCTTTCTTTTTCTTCTTGCCGGAGCCTAAAGAAAGGATCTTCTGCCTGTAGGAAAGGCCGGTCCCGTTGATGCCTAAGGCAGCCGGTGAAAGATTTAAATATGCGCCCTTTGTTCCGACATTGACGGACGCGCCTTTTTTGCCTACGGTCGCACTGATGCCGTTGCGGTTAAAATTGATCCGCAGAAAATTGCCGATCTTGATCGATTTCGCAAATCTGATACCCATGAATTTCCCCTTTTCTTAGTCTATATGATAGATCCTGTTTTCTTTTCGTGGTGCGGCTTTCGGCACTTCACCGTCGATATAGCCGATCGCACAATGACCGACGCCTTCCCATTCATCTTCGATCTCAAGATCCTTCAGGATCTGCTTGAATTCATCCATTTCAAATTCCTGCCTTGCCCGGTTGATCCAGATCGAACCAAGGCCTAAGGCATGCGCTGCCAGCATCATGTTGCCCATGACCAGCGCCCCGTCATACTGCTTATTCGGATTGTCTTTCCTGCTCAGAACAACGATGATGACCGGTGCACCATAGAAGGGATCTGTCCCTTCAGGGTAGCCGCCGATCTGCGTATTGACCACCTTGAACCGCTCGATCAGTTCCGGGTTGGTGATGACGATACTGATGACGGCCTGCAGACCCTTGCCGTTTGGCACATAGAGTCCTGCCTCCGTGATCTGATCGATCTCTTCCTTTGAAGGGATCTGCTTTTTGAAATGACGGATGCTTCTTCTTTCCTTTAAAGCTTTTAAGACTTCGTTCATACAAATCGCTCCATCAGCTGTTCAACTCTTCGCTTTGCAATGACGATGCTTTGTTCATCGTCGATATTGTGTGCCACCAGCGAAATGATCTTTCCGACTTCTTTGAATTCCTCTTGTTTGAAGCCTCTTGTGGTCATGGCCGGCGTGCCCAGACGGATGCCACTGGTATAGGCTGGCTTTTCTTCATCGTAAGGGATCGCGTTCTTGTTGACGGTGATATTGACTTCATCGAGCTTCTGTTCGAGCTTCCTTCCGGTGATGCCGAAGGAATTCTTGACATCGACTAAGACCATGTGGTTGTCTGTACCGCCGGATACGATGCGGAAACCTTCATCCTTAAGTGTTTCCATCAGCACTTTCGCATTGTTTACGACATCTTTCTGATACGCAATGAATTCCGGCTGCATGGCTTCATAGAAACAGACTGCCTTGCCGGCGATGACATGGCATAAAGGCCCGCCCTGAATGCCCGGGAAGACAGCTCTGTCTAAAGCTTTTGCGTATTCTTCCCTGCATAAGACAAGGCCGCCTCTTGGACCTCTTAAGGTCTTATGGGTCGTTGACGTAACAAAATCGGCATATGGGACAGGGCTTGGATGTACGCCTGCCGCCACGAGGCCTGCCACATGGGCCATATCCACCATCAGTAAAGCTCCCGCTTTGTCGGCGATCGCTTTAAAACGCGGATAATCGATGAAACGGGCATAGGCGCTTGCCCCGGCAACGATCAGTTTCGGTCTGACCTCCAAAGCGATACGTTCGACTTCATCGTAGTCGATCTGTTCGCTTTCCTTATCAACTCCATAGCTGAAGGTCTCGTAGTCATTTCCCGAAAAGCTCAGCTTGTAGCCATGCGTCAGGTGGCCGCCCGCATCCAAAGACATGCCCAGAAGTCTGTCGCCCTGTTTCAAGACTGCGCGATAGACTGCCATATTGGCCGCCGAACCGCAGTGCGGCTGCACGTTGGCATGTTCCGCGTGGAAGAGTTCGCAGGCTCTTTGTATCGCAAGGCTCTCCGATTCATCGACATTGACACAGCCGCCATAGTAGCGCTTCCCCGGATAGCCTTCCGCATATTTATTGGTCAGACAGCTGCCGACGGCTTCCATCACGTCCTTCGAACAATAGTTCTCGGAAGCGATCAGCTCGATGTTATGAGCCTGCCTTTTTTCTTCATTCGATATGATTGCTTCGATCTGTTTATCTTTCATATATGATCCTATTTCTTAAGATTGACGACATAGCCCACGCCGATCAAAACGGCCAGACCGGCCAGAAGATATGTTCCGATAGTGCTGTCCACAAATATCCTGCCGGCAAAAGAAAGACCGGCTATAACAAAAACAAACCAAATCGCCCGATTCATTTCACGTCTCCTTTTTCACCTTTCATTATACAGGAATCGTCCCTGTTTGACCTTTTCGGGCATATACTTTGTGGGGAATTGTGTTATTTTCACAATTTGTCTTGATTTAAAAAAGATTAAAGGTATGATAGAGAAAGAACTTTTCAGGTTCATATCATCATTGTTTTCAGATCTCAAGAGATCTTTCTATAAACACATCAATTCATTTTTTTCTGTTTTCGGGAGGGCTTTATGTTTCGGAAATATTTCAATTTGTTTTTTTCGTTTTTTAAGATCGGACTTTTTACGTTCGGTTCCGGATATGCGATGATCACTTTGTTAAAAAAAGAGATCGTGGAAGAACGCGGCTGGATGTCGGAAAGGAATATCGCCGACATCATTGCGATCGCCGAATCGACACCGGGATCGATCTCGGTCTCTTCCGCCACCTTCATCGGCTATCGTGTCGGCGGCTACCTTGGCGCCATCATCGCGACCCTTGGCATCATCATGCCATCGGTCTTCATCATGACGATCGTCTCCTTCTTCATGAAGGAATTTGCCGCAAACGTCTACGTGGACTATGCCTTTGCGGGAGTCCGCTGCGCTGTTTTAGTCCTGATCATCAATGCGACCTTCATCCTGTTTAAGGAGATGGGCAAGTACTACCTCAACTACATCGTCATGGCTGTTTCTTTTGTATTGCTGGTAGTTTTCAAAATGAATGTGGTCACCATACTGATCCTTGATATCATCGTGAGCCTGATCGCATCGCACTATGTTCTGGAGGACGAAAGATGAAAGTATATATCGATCTTTTCCTTGCCTTTCTGAAGATGGGCTTCTTTGCGATCGGCGGAGGCTATGCGATGCTGCCATTGATCCGCGAGGAAGTCATCGGCCACAGCTGGATGAACAGCGCCGAACTCATCAATTTCCTCGCCGTCAGTGAATCGACACCCGGTTCGATGTCGGTCAATATGGCAACTTATGTGGGCTTGAAGGCGGCAGGAGCTCCGGGACTTTTATCGGCTGTTGCCGGAGTGATGTTTCCTTCCTTTGCCATCATGCTACTGATCGCGATCAATTATGACCGTTTCATCAAAAACAAGACGATCTCCTATTGTCTGGAAGGCTTAAAACCGGTCGTTGTCGGCATGATCGCCTCTGCGATCATTTCCGTGGGAAAGGATGTCTTTTTCCCGGAAGGCGAAGACATCGTCTTTGGCGCTGCCTCTCCTTATATCTCACTGCTCATCTTTGCGGTCTGTCTTATGATGAACCACTTTAAGAAAGGTCCGATCCTGATCATTGCCGTTTCAGCCCTTCTTGGCATCTTTGTGGGAGTCTTTCTTCACAGATAAGTCTTTCCTGCTACAATGTAGTTATGAACAGAAAACTCAGATCATTTGTGCTGGCCATCATCCTGGTCGGCGCCCTTTCCTTCCTGCTGGGTCTCTTCGTCGGAAGAAACGATACGCAGGTCACACCGACCCAGACGCCTGAAACGACGATCACTGAAACGCAGACTCAGGCACCATCAGATCCTGTTGAAACCCCTGCCCCGGCCGATCCCGTCGAGACGCCTGCAGAAAACAATGAGACGATCGCCGAAGATGGCTCCTATACGTCCAAAGAAGATGTCGCCTTATACATTCACACCTATGGAAAACTGCCAAACAACTTCGTGACGAAAAGTGAAGCGAAGGATCTTGGCTGGGTCGCTTCCAAAAACAACCTGCATAAAGTCTGTGAAGGCTGCAGCATCGGCGGCGACAATTTCGGAAACAGAGAAGGCCTGCTGCCGAAAAAGAGCGGCCGCAAATACTATGAATGTGACATCGACTATGACGGCGGCGGAAGAAACGCCAAAAGGATCGTCTTTTCCAATGACGGCTTAGTCTATTACACCGATGACCACTACAAGAGCTTTACCTTGTTATATGGAGAACCGTGAAGATGAAAGTAATCCTCGACATACAAAAACTGAACGATGAAGGCTTTGAATACTTAAGAAAAGTCTTCAGCGATCCCCGCTATGAAGGTGATGATTTTGATTCCTTCTATGCCTATCTGTCCTATCTTGATGAAACAGAAGTCCTGATCGACAACTACAACCGGATGAACGACTTCTCTGCCTGCATCATCCGCCTGTTCAATGATGTTAATGAGGACTATGGAAACATCTCTCTCAACTTCCTGGAGTTCCCGGAAGATAAAAAAAGAGACAAGATCATCATGGACATCGACAAGCTCAACAAGGAAGGCCACGCCTACCTCAAGGAGCTGTTTGGTTTCCCGGAATACTATGGAGAAAACCTCGATGCCCTGTATGACTGTCTGTGCGAAATGGAGAATACCGAGATCATCGTCTTAAACAGTGACGATCTCAACAAATTCTCCTTGAAGATCCTTGATGTCTTCGATGAAGTCGCCGATGAATACGGCAACATCAAGATCTCCTATGAATATGAGGAAGAAGAAAGCGAAGAATAACTCTTCGCTTTTTTTAACGTAAATCCGAAGAAGTCTCCGTCTTCTTGTGGAGTGTAAAGACGGGGATGAATTC
>DESX01000075.1 GCA_002362065.1 Solobacterium sp. UBA3303 | reverse complement strand
ATAATCCTTGATGGAAGAATAAACCTGTACCAATTTCATCATTCAGCATCTCAATGAACCTCTTACAACACGCGATGTCATTGAGTTTTCCGTCAAAAGCCGTTCCCCCTTATCTGAACAATTTCGAAAGGAAACAGGATATACAATAGGAGAATACATAACCAAATGTAAGATTAATGAAGCTAAGACACTTCTGAAATATACTGATAAATCTATTCCCGAGATATCTAACTACCCGGCATTTTCATCCCAACCTTATTTCCATAACGTCTTTAAAAAAGCCACAGGGATGACACCCATGGGTTACCGTAACTTATAATGATCTAATAGCAGTTATTGGTTTAGAAAAAAGTGGTCATCTGCCACACAATTGTCTATATATTAACGGGTGTCAATACCGCGGTTATGCATTGCCACATCTTCTCAATCCGGTAACTATTTTTATCTTTCTGTTTTCTTTCTTGCTGATCAGCTGATCTAAATATTTGCTTCTTTGAATCATATTAATCGTCTTTCTATGGCATAATCCACTATTCTCCGATTAATTTTTTTCGGTCTCAATATATTCTGTCGTAAATCTGTCGTATGAAAAAGGCACCTGATTTCAAAAGTGCCCATAAACACTATATTATTTTATTGTCCCCATCTGACTCTTAATCAGAGGGTCTGGGGTTCGAGCCCCCAGGGAATCACCATTGAGAACAATAAGTCCGAAAGGACTTTTTTTATATGTGTAAATTGTCTTTATTTCCGGTACTTTTTCATACTTTGATCATCCAAAAACCATTCATAATAAATCTTCCTGCAGAAATGTCAGAAACACAGAAATCAGCAGATCTTTTGATAGACTCAGAATTCTTTCTTTTCCATGGCCCGCAGAGATAGGCGGTACAGGACAAACGCGATCAAAAGGTACATGATCAGTATTGCTGCTGCAAGTGCGATGGCAGGCATCCTTAAAAGGATGTTTCCAAAAGCAATCAGACCGCTTTGAACGCCCTGTATCCGTTTTACCGCAAACACCAGGATGAACGCGATCCCGTACATAACAAACATTGCCGTCCGGCTTTTCTCGACCCCATACTTTATTTCGATATAGATCATCAGAAACATCATTAGCGACATTGTCAAGGCAAAGCCGGCACCGAAAGACAATTCCGAGATCAGATCGACAGAAGCGCCTTTGACAGCCGAAGCCAGGAAATAGATGACCAGTCCAAGCAAGCAGCCCATGGCTTCCATCGCAAACGAATAGAGGAACTTCTCTTTCACATAGTCATTTCTGCTTACGGGCAGACACATCAGAAAGGACATCCCGTTATCGTTTGAATCATAGCTGATCGTTCCGATCGCCAATATGCCCAACAACATCCCGGTATAGCCGATGATAAAAGCTCCATCCATCGCAAAAGCCATGAATATCGACATGAACAGGAATAATAAAAGATTGCGGCGATTGGAAAAATTCAGATAGAGATCTTTTATGAACAAACCCTTCATTTCTTGTTTCCTCCTGTCATGATCAGGATCAGATCATCGATATTGCCATTCTCGATGATGAGATCGGGATGATTCTCCTCATAGTATTCTTTTTCATCGGTAAACAGGGAATAACCGAACTTTTCTTTTTTATACGCCAGGATGTGATTCTTTTCCAGTTTTTCGAACGTCTCTTCATCTGCCTTGATGACACCGTATTTATCCAACAATTCATCGGTTTGTTCATGCAGAAGCAGTCTTCCTTCATCGATCAGGTAGATATCATCGCAAAGTCCCTCAAGATCGGAAGAGATATGCGAAGAGATCAGTAAAGACGCTTCTTCGTCCTTTGCCAGATAATCGCGCAGGATATCAAGAACTTCGTTTCTTGCCTCGACATCGAGTCCGGAAGTCGGCTCATCCATGATCAGCAGCTTTGCTTGATGGCACAAGGCGGCGATCACCTTGAGCTTCGCTTTCATGCCGCTGGAAAACTCTTTGATCGGCTTATCAAAAGGAAGGCCCATATCCTTGCACAAAGTGACGAACATGTCTTCATCGAAGGCGTGATACATGTTTTTCAAGATGTCTTTCACGGCATCGACGATCAGATAACCTGAAAATCCGGAATCCGATAAAGCGATGCCCAGCTTCTGCTTATCTTCCGCCGTAAGCATGCCGACATCCTTGCCAAAGACCTTCACGCTTCCTTCGTCAGGCCTGATCAGGCCCAAGATCGCTTTCAAAGTCGTGGACTTGCCGGCACCGTTTTTACCGACCAGTCCGCTGACCCTTCCTTTGGGAAGATCGAAAGAAAGATCCAGGGAAAAATCCTTATATTTCTTTTTAAGTCCGTTGATCTGTATCATCGTAATCCTCCAGGATGATTTCAAAAATCTCCTTCAGTTCTTCTTTCTTCAATCCGGCAGAGAATCCCTTGGAAACAGTGAGCGAAAGATCGTCTTCGATCGTCTTTCTTCTCGCTTCCGCTGCCAGCTGGCCATCTGCCGCATTCACAAAAGTCCCTTTGCCGTGGACCGTTGTGACAAGACCCTCTTCTTCCAGATAGTCATAAGCCTTCTTGACTGTCAAAGAAGAGATCCTCAGCTCGGCTGCCATGCTCCTGACGGAAGGAAGGACATCACCGTCCTTAAGTTCGCCGGATATGATCTGTGCTTTGATCTGGTTCACGACCTGTTCATAGATCGGTACCATTGAAGAGTTTCGGATGATTATGCGCATATATCAAACCTCGATCTTATGATAGAACAGTATATAACTGTTGTCAACTGTTATATACTGTTTACTAATGAATATTTTATTAGTATAGAATGTTCAATAGAAACAAAATGAACATAGCCGTAAAACTGTCGTATGAAAAATGTGCCTGATTCCAGAAGCGCCTGTAAATGCTGAATTATTTGAAGCATTCCCTGCTGACTCTTAATCAGAGGGTCTGGGGTTCGAGCCCCCAGGGAATCACCATCGAGAACAATAAGTCCGAAAGGACTTTTTTTTCATATTCTTTAAATGATTCTTTCTGGTGGAACAATAACAAAAAGGACGGCTTATCATGATATCGGCCGTCTTTTTTGTTATTGAAACTATAAACTGTCTTTAAGCTGCTTTGCAGCTGAAGGAATAGGAACCGGACCCCTTTTCGAATGTCTGGCCGTCCGGAAGAACGATCAGAGCTTCACTGCCTGATGGAACATCGACTTTCATATCGAATCGGCCATCTTTCTTTGTCCAATCGACCGTGATCTTTCCATAGGTCGATTCAAAGGTCCTCTTTGCGGAAGTGATCCTGTCGTCAAGGACCGGCTGAACTTTGAATCTGCGATAGCCAAGAAGTAACGGAGATAATCCGCAGATGTTTCGGAACATCCAGTCATCAACACAGCCGAAGGCATAGTGATTCAAGCTGACACTCATCGGCGATCCGTCAGGATTGGCAGTTATCCAGCTCTCCCAGATCGTCGTTGCGCCATGATCGACCTCATAGAGCCAGGACGGACACTTGTCCTGGAACAGAAGATCGTAAGCCTTCTTCGTATAGCCGTTTTCACAAAGAGTATCCAACAGGACCGGTGTCGCCAGAAATCCGGTATCCAGACATCCGCCGTTTTCATCGATCTTACGAACGATCGTTTCGATGAAGCTCTTTCTGAAATCTTCCGGAACGAGTCCGTAATGCAATGGAAGAACATAGCTGCCCATGACTTCAACAGGCATCTTGCCATCTGATTGAATGACACCTTTGACAAAAGCATCTTTCATCTTTTCTGCCATGTCACCATAATATGATCCGTCTTCCTTCTTTCCTAAAAGGGAAGCGATCTTTGAAAGATTTGACATCGTCAGATATGCATAAGTTTCAGGGACATACTTCTTTCCATCTTTCATGCTTTCCTGCATACTCCTGGCATCGGAAAGTCCGTTTTTCGTCTTGGAAGGGATCAGCCACTCGCCGTAATGGAATCCGGTGTTCCACAAAAGCTGATCGACCTCTTTCGGCAGTTTTTTATTGCCACGGTATTTCTTCGCTGTCATGATAATAAAATCTGCCCACTTCTTCATGGTCGGATACTGTTTCTTCAGGATCTCAATATTTCCGGTCTGTTCGTACATCGCTTTCGGGACCAGAACGCAGGCATCGCCCCATCCTGCAACGCCGACGCTTCCTTTGAACAGACCCCCGGCAAATTTCAGAAGAAGGTTCATGCTCTGATAGGTCTGGTTTTCAGGAACGACCATCGGAACGGAACCGTCACTTCGCTGATCGGCACTGACACTTTGCAGCCAGCGTGTGAGGAACGGTGTGACATCTTCATTCTGAAGTGCCGTCGGCGCATAGATGCCGATATCACCGGTCCATCCCGCTTTTTCTCTTTGCGGACAGTCCGTCGGGATCGACAGCATATTGGAACGCTGCGACCATCTCGTGTTCTCATAGAGCCGGTTGATGCGTTCATCGCTGCAGCTGAAGGTTCCGATCTCCTTTTTATCGGATGACATAGCGATTGCCGTAAAATCTTCTTTATTTATTTCTTTTAAACCACTGACACGGACATAACGGAATCCATGGAAAGAGAATTTTGCCTCATAGACCGCTTCTTTTCCATCAGATACATATTCCACTTTCTGGTCGCAGCCGTCACCGATCCCCTGTGTGCCAAGGATATTGTTGAAGTAGTTTCCTTCCTGATCCGGTGTTTCAAAGTGTTCAAGGATGATACTCTGGCCTTTTGGCAGATCGACTCTGAACCGTACATGACCGGCCAGATTCTGTCCGAAATCGATGATATTCTCGCCTTTCGGTGAAACGTAAGCCCTCTTTGCCTCAACTTCTCTGACGGCTCTTACCGGTGCATCGATCTGGGCATGAAGATTGTCAAGGGAAACTTCTTTCTTTAAAACAGTCGACCACGCACCGTCATCAAAATCGACGTCGTTCCAACCCGGGCATTCCAGATTGGCATCATATTTTTCACCGGCAAACAGGTCCGAGAAACAGACCGGTCCGGTCGTTGCCTTTTCACTGCCATCGGAACAGACCGTGATCTTTTTTCCGTCTTCCATCGTGATCTCCAGCTGATAAAGGATCGCGTGATCCTGATCGGCCGTTTTCTTGTTCATTGTCGTAGATGGACAGAAATACCAGCCATCACCCGTGTAGACTCCCAGTGCGTTTTTCCCTTTTTTCAGCAGCTCACTGACATCATAGGTCTGATAGCACAGATAACGGTCATAAGATGTGTACTCCGGCGCAAAGCTTCGATCATCAACTCGTCTGCCGTTGACATACGCTTCATAAATACCGTGGCTGGTCATATATAAGCGTGCTTTTTTGATGCTTCCATCGACATCGAATGAGCGTCGGAACATCGTTGCCGGCGGCTGATTGCCAAAACCCTTCCCCCTCTTCTTCAGTTTGAACGGAGCCTGTACAAAAACAGCTTTCCAGTCTGTCACATTCATAAAAGCCGTTTCAAAGAAACTCTGCGCTGAAGCTTTATTTCCATGGCTGTCCTCCACCTCAACAGACCAGGTATACCTTGTGCAAGACTTCAGTTTTTCTCCCTGATAAGGGATAAAGGCAAGATCCTGACTTTCTGTAATACCGCTGTCATAGACTGTATCGTCATTATCTTTGACGATGATTCGATAGGACTTCTGCAGGGTGTTTTCTTCTTCGCTTTCGATCTTCCATGAAAAATACGGAAGCTGATCAGTACCCAGAAGTTCCCTACGATGATTGCAAGTGAGATCGTAAACTTTCATAATTCCTCCTGATTTGAATGATATTGCGCTTTTTTTGATATGCTCTATAATCATTTTAAAGGGAATTATACCGTGAATACTATGCATTAAAATGCGGAGTTCTTGCACAATCTTGCGGAGGAATCATGTTTGAGAGATACAATTTAGTCCATTATGAACTTACAGACAGTTTTTCAAAGATCATTAAAAACAGCCATTCAGATGACGAAGCTGTCCGAAAACAGTATCAGCCCATGCTTCAGGCGAACTTCAGGCTGAATGGATATGTCGATGTTCTGCCTTTTTTCCCGCAGGTCGAAGACCGCTGGTATTCTTGGATGCGGCTGCAGTCCTTTTCACACATGTATTCGCAAGCAGACTATTTCACAGCCCGTAAAGATGTCGATTCCTATCTGATGATCTGTACGATCTCAGGCAAAGGAAAGATGTCATATGAAGAAAAAGATTTTCTTCTGAAAAGAGGTGATGTTCTTTGGATCGACTGTCATCAGAAGCATGAATACCGCACGGAAGCAGATCATTGGGAACATCTTGATCTTCATGTCGTCGGTGAAGGGATCACAATGTACTATGATGCCTATCGGCAGAACAAAGAGATGCTCATTCATTATGACGACCCGGATGTTCTTATCCATAAGATTGAACTGCTGCTTGATGCGTATACCCATCCTTCGCCGACCAAAGGAATCGATTGTGCTTATGCGGTCACAGCAATCCTGACGGATCTGATCGACCATCAGTATGGAACGGCGATCGAACACGATGAACCTTCTTCAACAAAACTGATCCGGGACCTGATCGGCTATATCCATGATCATTTCAAGGAAACGATCAGCCTTGATGATCTATCAAAACAGGCCGGTCTGTCAAAGTACCATCTGTCCAGAGAATTCAAAAAACTGACCGGTTTCCCACCGAATGACTATCTTATTCAGCTGCGAATGGAACATGCCAGAAACCTGCTTGTTAATTCCTCTCTTCCGATCGGACAAATCGGACAGCTGAGCGGTTTTGAAAACGAAGCATATTTCTCCCGCCTGTTCAAACAGAAAACAGGAAACAGTCCGAGTGTTTACCGCGAACGTTTCTTTACTGACAGGCAGTAAGCTGTTTATCTGTTTTTCGCTTCACAGTGAATTTACCGGTAGGATCATAATCAAACATCAGAGAATCGCTGTCGTAAATCCGTCGTATGAAAAAGGCGCTTGTCTTCAAAAGTGCCCATGGATACTACATTATTTGAATTATTCCCTGCTGACTCTTAATCAG
The DNA here is from genome assembly GCA_002362065.1 of Solobacterium sp. UBA3303. GTDB lineage: Bacteria > Bacillota_I > Bacilli_A > Erysipelotrichales > Erysipelotrichaceae > Colivicinus. Next base: position 62 of record DESX01000075.1, on the reverse strand, counting down.
AGGGTCTCGGGGTTGAAACCCCCAGGGAATCACCACCAAGATCAATAAGTGCGAAAGCACTT
>DESX01000078.1 GCA_002362065.1 Solobacterium sp. UBA3303 | reverse complement strand
AAGAGTCAAGTAAAAATACTTGACTCTTATATTTTTTTATGCAATCATAGTAAGGCAGATAAAAAAACAGGAGGATATTATGGTTAAACTCAGATTAAAAAGAATGGGCGCAAAGAAGGTGCCTTTCTACCGTATCGTCGCAGCTGATGCAAGAGCTCGCAGAGACGGCAGAGATATCGAAACGATCGGTACTTACGATCCGACAAAGCAGCCTGCAATCGTAAACATTGACGAAGAAAAAGCTTTGGAATGGCTGAACAAAGGTGCTATTCCGACGGATACCGTCCGCACACTTCTTTCGAAGAACGGTACAATGAAGAAGTACGCTGATTCCAAGAAAAGCAAATAATGATCGATCTGGAAAAAGTTCTATTGAACATCGTTAAGCCTTTGTGCTCCGAGCCGGATTCCGTAATGGTCAGGCAGATGGAAAGTCTCAACGAGAATGAACTTCTGCTTTATGTCTATGCACCGAGCGAGGACATTGCCAGGCTCATCGGCAAAAAAGGTTCGATGGCAAACTCAATTCGTCAAATGCTGCAGGTAGCATCAAAGATCGAAAACAAGAGGATCTCGATCAAGTTTGAGGCTCTTTAAAGAGATGATGATTCATCTCTTTTTTCATATATAATACTAGGTATATGGAATACGTACTGATTGGAAAAATACTGAATACATTTGGCATTAAAGGCGAATTGAAGGTCGATCCTTATACCGATTTTATCGAAGAGAGATTCAAAAAAGATTCCGATGTCTATATCGGTGAACAGCATGTTCCCGTCAAAGTCAAAGGACATCGTGAACACAAGGGTTTCCTCTTGCTGGCGTTCAAGGATCTTGAAGATATCAACCTTGTTGAAAAATACAAGGGCATGATGCTGTATAAGGCAAAAAGCGATATCCATAAATTAAAGGAAGGAGAATACTATTTCTCTGATCTGAAAGATCTTGATGTCTACGTCGAGGGCGTCAAAGTCGGAAGAGTCCTGAAAGTGGAAGAATCGATACGCAATAACAACCTGCGCGTTTTGAAAGACGAAGATAAAAAAGAGTATCTCGTCCCATTCCTGCCGGTCTTTATCGAAAAGGTCGATCTGGAAACAAAACGGATCGATGTCGTCAAGATGGAAGGTCTTTTATGAAGATCACTGTCCTGACCCTTTTCCCGGAGATGTATGAAGGCTTTCTGAATGCCTCGATCATCAAACGGATCATCGATAAAGGCCTCGCTGAGATCAAGGTTGTCAACATCCGCGATTATTCTTTGGATAAGCACCATCACGTCGATGACACGCCTTATGGCGGCGGCGCAGGGATGTTAATGAAGGTCGATGTCGTGCATCGTGCGCTATTAGACAACATCAGCAATGACTGCACCTATGCGCTTTTGACTTCGCCCAAGGCAAAGCCCTTGAAGCAGGAAGACCTCGTCCGGCTTTCAAAGCTCGATGAATTTGTGATCATCTGCGGACATTACGAAGGGATCGATTACCGCATCGAGAAGTATGTCGACGAGAAAGTCTCGATCGGCGATTACATACTGACCGGAGGCGAACTTCCTTCGATGGTGGTGATCGATGGCATTTTGAGGCTTCTTGAAGAAGGGATCTCTTCCGATTCGCTCGTGGAAGAATCTTTCAATGACGGATTACTGGAATATCCGCAATACACCAGACCCGTCGAATACAACGGCGACAGAGTGCCGGACGTACTTCAAAACGGCAATCACAAGGAGATCCGCCGCTACAATCTGAAGATGGCTTTGAAGGAAACGATGCTCAACAGGCCGGACCTACTGGAAAAACGGGAATTCACCAGGGAAGAAAAAGAACTGATCGGGGAGATCGTCAATGAACTATAAAGAAGAGATCAAAGCAGTTGCCTTCGATTATGATGGAACACTGATCGATTTTGATTATCAGGCAAGTGAACTGACAAAGACCGCATTAAAGCGTCTTGTTGAATCCGAATATAAAGTTGCCCTGGTCTCCGGCAGACCTTGTTTTCTGGCACTAAAAGCATTCAAGGAAGCCTTTGGTGATCTGAAGCTTGATTATATCTTCGGCTGCAACGGTTCGGAGGTCATGGACTGTAAAAGCGGTGAGACAAAGATCCTTTATCCGTTGAAGGCAGAAGAAGTACAGGATATCGCAAGGTTCTTTCATGAACCATATCTGTACATGGGGATCTATGAAGGGGAAACGTTCCTGGTCGACAAGATCCCGGAAGATCCTGAGATCATCGAATGGATGAATGCCCGCTGGCTGACGCCGGTCTATCATGACCACTCAAAGAATGAAAAACCGCGTTCCAAGGTCATCATCCTCAACAAAAAACAGGACAGGGAAAGGGAACAGGAATATCTTAAGACGATCGACTTAAGTGCCTACAGCAGTTTCTATTCTTCGCCATATTGTTTCGAGATCGCGCCGAAAGGTGTCTCCAAGGCAAGTTCCTGCGCATACCTGGCGAAGCTGCTTGACTGCTCGATGGAGCAGATACTCAGCTTTGGCGACAATGACAACGATATGGATATGCTAAAGGCAACGACCGGCGTCATCATGGACAATGCCAGGGAAGATCTCAAGGCACAGATCCCGCTTCATACGGGTGCGGTCGATAAAGAAGGAATATTCGGCTTTTTAAGCGAAAATCATTTGATTTAGCTGTATTTTTATGGTAAAGTAATTAAGCGCTGTTCCGCTTTTCGTTACGATTATGAACAGATGTCTACAATTTGAATAAAGGAGAAGTAAGATGAATTTAGGTTTAGTCAATGAAATCACAAAAGACCAGATGAAGTCCGATCTTCCAAGTCTTGCTCCGGGACAGACTGTTCGAGTCGACGTCAAGATCAAGGAAGGCGACAAGTCACGTATCCAGGCTTATGAAGGTGTCGTAGTTAAGGTACAGGGTTCCGGGATCGGCCAGACATTCACTGTCAGAAAGATCTCTTCCGGTATCGGTGTTGAAAGAACATTCCCGGTACATTCACCTGTTATCGACAAGATCACGGTATTGCGTGTCGGTAAAGTCAGAAGAGCTAGACTGTTCTATCTGAGAGATCGTTCCGGCAAATCCGCTAAGATCAAGGAAGTCAGATAATTTCTGGAAAGCCGTGTCAAACGGCTTTTTAATTTGGGTATAATATAAGAGTAATGAAAAAGAACGTTTTTACGGATCTGCTGTGGTTTTTTGTTAAGGCATTAGTCCTGGTCGTTATCCTGATCAACTTTGTCTTTATACCTTGTGTGGTCAATGGCTCCAGCATGAATCCGACATACGAAGAAGGAGAATATGGTTACTCCTTCATCATCACCAAAAGGCTGGGGATCAGCCGTTTTGATACTGCCGTCATCAAAGCCGATTCCAATTCAACGGAAAAGCTATTGGTCAAGCGGGTCATCGGACTGCCGGGTGAGACTGTAGAATACAAAGACAACAAGCTTTATATCGACGGCAAATACTATGAAGAAGAATTTCTCGGTGATGTGACGACCAATGATTTCAAGGTGAGCCTTGCGGAGAACGAATACTATTGTTTAGGTGACAACCGCAATGTTTCAAGAGATTCCCGTTTCTACGGTCCGTTTGAAGGAAGCCAGATCGTTTCAACACATCTGTTTGTCTTATTCCCGTTTGAAGATTTCGGCTACAATAAATAAACATGAAACTCAAAGTCCTTGTCGATAACAATACATTCATTGATATGTATTTTCTTGGCGAGCCGGCCTTGAGCTTTTATATTGAGGATGAGGATAAAAAGATCCTCTTTGACACAGGCTATTCCGATGCCTTTTTGAAAAACTGTGAAACGATGGGCATCGATCCTGCTAAGATCGATCTGATCGTCTTGTCCCATGGCCACAATGACCACAGCGGCGGCTTACGTTATTTAAAAGGAAAGAAGCGCTTCAAGCTGATCGCCGGTCCTGATACATTCAATAGACGCAAGGATGATACGGGTCTTGATATCGGGTCACCTTTATCGGTCAATGAGATCAGGGATCACTTTGATCTTTCAATAATGGATGAACCTGTAAAGATCAGTGAACACCTGATCTATTTAGGTCCGATCAAAGAAGAACTGCCGTTTGAAAAACGCTATGCGATCGGAAACATCTGTGAGGATGATTCAATGGTGCCTGATAAGATCCTGGAAGATTCCGCTCTGGTCTATCAGGGCAGAGATGGGCTTTTCATCATCACCGGCTGCAGTCATGCGGGTATCTGTTCGATCATTGAATACGCCAAAAAGGTGTGTCATGAAGATAAGATCACTGGTGTGATCGGCGGTTTCCATCTGCTGGAAGTCAATGATCGTCTTCATCAGACGATCGATTACCTGGCGAAGCAGGATATCGAGCTTCTGTATCCGTGTCATTGTGTATCGCTTTGTGCCAAGATCGAAATGGGCAAACGCTTACCGATCAGAGAAGTCGGAACGGGACTTGAACTGGAGGTCCTATGAGTGAATTTGTAAATCAGATCAACTGGTATCCCGGCCATATGGCGAAAGCCAGAAGGCAGATGGAAGAACAGCTGAAACTTGTCGATATCGTCATTGAACTGCGGGATGCCCGCATTCCTTTGGCGTCCGCCAATCCGATACTGAAGGAGCTTTCAAAGAATAAACCTTCTTTGATCATATTGAACAAGGCAGATCTGGCAGACGAAGAAAAAAGTCTTGCCTGGAAAAAGACCTTTGAACATTGCCTGATCACCGATTCCCTCGATGATCGGCTTTCCAAGACGGTGACGGATGAAGTGAAGCTCATCCTGAAAGACAAACTGGAACGCGCAAAGGCAAGAGGCATCCGCAAGAAAGTCTTAAGGGCGATGGTCGTCGGTATCCCGAATGTGGGCAAGTCCACATTCATCAACAACATCGTCAAAAAGAAAGTTGCCAAGGCGGAGAACCGTCCCGGCGTGACTAAGTCCTTGCAATGGATACGCATCAATGAGGATGTTGAACTGCTCGATACACCAGGCGTCTTATGGCCGAAGTTTGATGATCAGATCGATGCAAGACTTCTCGCGTTGCTGGGATCGATCAACGACGATGTCCTCGACAAACAGGAACTCGTCTTGTTTGGTTTGTCGTATCTGAAGCAGATCTATCCGGGCCTCATTGAAAAGCGCTATGGCGTGAATGAAAATGAAGAACATCTTCTTGAAGCGATCGCTAAGGAAAAGCTCTGGCTGTCAAATGATGGTACGCCAAACATTACAAAGGCTGTCGATCAGATCCTGAAGGATATCCGCAGCAATAAGATAGGAAGGATCACCTGGCAGGATGCTGGAGAATAAATACGAGAAAGAGTACTGGGCAAAGGATGAGTATGTGATGGGCATCGATGAAGCCGGCAGAGGTCCTCTTTGCGGACCGCTTGTCGTGGCTTGCTGTGTCTTCCCGATCAACTATGAAAATGAGGCGATCAACGATTCCAAAAAGCTCACGGAAAAGAAAAGAGAAGAGCTCTTCAAACAGATCATCAGGGATGCACATCATTATGAATTCCGCATTGTTTCGCCCAAACAGATCGATCAGTATGACATCTATCATGCTACAAAGATGGCAATGGACGAGCTTTCAAGAAGCACATCCATTCATTCGCTGACGATCACCGATGCGATGCCTTTGGGAAGATATGATGTTGTCGATATGGTGAAAGGTGATGCGAAATCGATCTCGATCGCCGGCGCAAGCATCCTGGCAAAGGTCTTAAGGGACCACATCATGATGGCCTATGATGTCTTATATCCGCAATACGAATACCGCAATCACAAGGGCTATGGGACCAAGCGGCATCTTGAACTGATGGATGAATACGGCATCAATGAACTCTACCGTCTTTCTTTCAGGCCTTGCCGGGAAAGACAGATGAAACTTTTTTGAAATAAGGATAGGTATTCACCGTTTTTCTGAAAATAATGTATTGGATGAACAGGGAAACGCTGATCGCTTATTCTTTTTATTTTGGCGGAGAGTACGGCAAAATTTTTAAAGCAGTCAAAGAAAAGATGCCGATCCCGCCTTTGAATATGGAAGGGGCTGTGACGATACTCGACGAGGCATATCCGAAATGCTTTCTCGATCTGAAGTATCCGCCCCTTGTTTTTTATTATTGCGGAGACCTTGAACTATTGAAGAAAGACAAGATCGCCATTGTCGGATCCAGAAATCCCTGTAATTATGCATTGGAAGCAACAAAGGCACTTGCAAGATCGCATCCGAATGAAGCCATCGTATCCGGCCTTGCCAAAGGCATTGATGCCTCAGCGCACGAAAATGCTTTGCAGACGATCGGGATACTGGGCTGTGGCGTTGATTACATCTATCCTTATTGCAATAAAAAACTGATACAAAACGTTAAAACGCATGGGCTTGTGATCTCCGAATATCCGGGCATGACAAAGCCCTATGGTTATCACTTCCCGTTCCGCAACCGTCTGATCGTCGCACTTTCAAAAAGAGTCTATATCATGCAAAGTGCACAGCGTTCCGGCACGATGACGACCGTCAATGAAGCCCTGGAACTGGGAAGGGAGATCCGGGTACTTCCATATGATATCTTTTGCAAGGAAGGCATACATAATAATGTATTGATATCGGAAGGGGCTATGCCCATCTTGAATGAAGAAATTGCAATTTAAAAACTTTTATGTAATTATAAGTAATTGTTATAAGGAGCTTTATGAAAAATCTGGTAATAGTGGAATCTCCGTCAAAATCCAAGACGATCGAAAAATATCTGGGGAAGGATTTTAAAGTTACTTCTTCCAAAGGCCACATCTGTGATCTGGCTACGAAAGGAAAGGAAGGCTTAGGCGTCGATATCGAAGACGATTTCAAGCCGACTTATGTCATTTCGCCGGACAAAAAGAAAGTCGTTACCGATCTGAAAAAGATGGTCAAGGAATCCGACTTCGTCTATCTTGCAACCGACCCGGATAGGGAAGGTGAAGCCATTTCCTGGCATCTGGCAAGAGAACTTGGCCTGGATATCGATCAAAACAACCGTATCGTCTTCAACGAGATCACCAAAAGCGCCGTATTGAAAGCCCTGGAAGAACCAAGGACCATCGATATGGCTCTTGTGCGTTCCCAGGAAACAAGAAGGATCTTAGACAGGATCATCGGATTCAAACTTTCAAAGCTCTTACAGAAAAAGATCGGTTCAAAGTCGGCAGGCCGGGTCCAGTCGATCGCTTTGCGCATGATCTGTGATAAAGAAAAAGAGATACAGGCTTTCATACCGGAAGAATACTGGAACATCATTGCCCATCTGGGCAAAAAACTCGATTGCCAGCTGAATTCCTTTAACGGAAAAAAGATCGAAGTCAAAAATGAAGAAGAAGCCGATGCGATCTTAAAGGCACTGGGTGAAGAATTCACGCTGTCTTCGATCAGCGAAAAGGCAAAGAAGAGATCGCCATACCTTCCATTCATCACTTCAACTCTGCAGCAGGAAGCTTCCACGAAGCTTGGTTTCACGTCCAGAAAGACGATGATGGTCGCCCAGAGCTTATATGAAGGCGTTGAGCTGGCCAATGGCGCACAGGGTCTGATCACCTATATGCGTACCGACTCAACGAGACTTTCCGGTGAATTCGTTGCCGCAGCTTATGACAAGATCGTAAGTGAGTATGGCAAGGAATATAAGGGCTTTTACCGCGTCAAGAACGATGAGAGTTCACAAGATGCCCATGAAGCCATACGTCCGACAAGTCTGAACAATGAACCAGACAAGATCAAGCAGTATCTGAGCAACGATCAGTACAAGCTTTATAAATTCATCTATTACCGTGCACTGGCATCTTTGATGAAAGAGGCCGTCTTCAATTCGGTCACATACACATTCGACAACAACGGCTATCAGTTTACGATCAGCGGTTCCAAGATGGAATTCGATGGTTTCCTGAAAGTTTATGGAGACTATGACAATTCCAAGGATGTCATCCTTCCGAAACTCGAACAGGGTGAAGTCATCCACTGCACGGATATCGAAAAGATGCAGCACTTTACCGAAGCGCCTGCCCGCTACACCGAAGCAAGACTGATCAAGGCTCTGGAAGAAGAGGGGGTCGGCAGACCTTCGACCTATGCGACGATCATCGATACGATCGAAAAACGCAATTACGTGGAATACAAAAAGGCTTCTGATTCGGGCAAGACGAAGTACTTCTTCCCGACAGAGCAGGGCATACTGACCGATGAAAAACTGCGTGAGTACTTCCAGTCGGTCATCAACGTCAAATATACGGCTCATATGGAATCCGAGCTTGATGAGATCGCTGAAAACAAGGTCGATTCTATAAAAGCACTGCATGATTTCTATGACCGTTTCCAGCCACTGGTGGATTCTGCCTACGAACAGATGGAAAAGAAGCAGCCGGAAAAGACCGGTGAGATCTGCCCGGAATGCGGCGGCGATGTCGTCATCCGCAGCGGCAGATATGGCAAATTCAAATCCTGCATCAATTATCCGACCTGCAAGTGGCATGAATCGCTCGTCAAGAAGGAAGAACCGGAAGAAATCGGCAGGAAATGTCCGAAATGCGGCAAACCGCTCTTGAAGAGAAAATCGAGATACGGGACCTTCTTTATCGGCTGTTCAGGTTATCCGAAGTGCAATTATCTTGAAGCGATCGAAGGCCAGAAGCAGCGCAAATTCTATCCGAGGAAGAAAAAACAATGAAAGTGAAAGTGATCGGCGCCGGTCTTGCGGGCTGTGAGGCAGCTTACCAGCTTGCGAAAAGAGGCTTCGAAGTCGATCTGTATGAACAGAAAAGCATAAAAAGACATCCGGCTTTCAAGACGGATTCTTTTGCGGAACTGATCTGTTCCAATTCTTTAAGAAGTGATGACCTCTACAATGCGGTCGGTCTTCTGAAACAGGAGATGCGCATCCTTGATTCTCTGATCATGGAGGCAGCGGATCATTGCCGTATCCCGGCTGGAAAATCTTTGGCCGTTGACCGCAATGGTTTTTCCGAATACATCACAAACAAGATCAAAGAAAATAAGAACATCAACGTCATCAATGAAGAAGTGACTTCGATCGATGAAAGTATTCCAACCATCATCTGTGCCGGCCCGCTTTGTGAAGGACAGCTTGCGGATGAGATCGGAAGGCTCTGCGACAGGAAATTCCTTCATTTTTATGATGCGGTCTCACCGATCGTCGAAAAGGATTCGATCGATTTCAATTACGCTTATTACAAGTCCAGGTATGATGATGAAAATACCGGTGATTATATCAACTGTCCTTTGACCAGGGATGAGTTTCAGACCTTCTATGAAGCGGTGATCAATGCAAGGAAGATCGCAGTCCATGACATCGACGATGAAAAATACTTTGAAGGCTGCATGCCTTTTGAAGAGATGGCAAGAAGAGGCTACAAGACACTGCTGTTTGGTCCGATGAAACCGGTCGGTCTTGAACATGACGGCGTTCGTCCATATGCGGTCGTACAGCTTCGCAAGGACAATGCGATCGATACCTTATATAATGTGGTCGGTTTCCAGACACATCTGACCTTCGGTTCGCAAGAAGAAGTCTTAAAGACCATTCCGGCCTTACGGAATGTGCATATCGTTCGCTATGGCGTCATGCACAGAAATACCTATCTCAATTCGCCCGGCATCATCGACCACCATTACCAGTTCATCAAACATCCTTCCGTCTTTATTGCCGGTCAGATCTCCGGTGTGGAAGGCTATGTCGAATCAGCAGCCAGTGGTCTCTATGCGGCGATCAGCATGGCACAATACTTAAACGGTGGCATCAAAGAAGAACTTGGTCCGGATACGATGATGGGTGCCATGGCGCACTACATCTCCGATCAGAGCATTTCCAACCTGCAGCCGATGAATGCGAACTTCGGCATCTTCCGTATGGAATATGAGGGTCCGAAAAACGACAGGAAGAAAGCTTATGTGGAACACGCCTTGAAGAAGGTGGAGGAATTCAGCAAACATGTATGAGATCCTTGATGGATTCATAGCCTATCTCTATGACAAGCGAAGCGGATCGGACAAAACGTCGGATTCCTATCGCCGGGATATTGAAAGGTTCATTCACTTCCTTGAAGAAGAAAACATCACTTCTTTCAGGGACGTGGACAAGGATGTCGTTTTTGATTACATCAATCTTTTACGTTCGGGAAAGATCTCAAGGGGGAAGATCTCCAATGCGACCTATGCCCGCAATCTGAGCGCATTGCGCTCTTTTTACCGTTATCTGTGTGAACGTCACATCTGCGAAGATAATCCGTTCTTATTGTTCCGCAAGGTCCACGTTGAAAAGCATCTGCCGGATGTTCTGACCTTTGATCAGGTCGATCAGTTACTGAATGTATTTGATCTCGATGATCCTTTGCAGGTGAGAAACCGCTGTATCCTCGAGACGATCTATGCCTGCGGATTGAGAATTTCCGAATGCTGCGATCTGCTGGTCGATCAGATCGATCATGAATCGATGATCCTTCGCGTCATCGGAAAAGGCAACAAGGAGAGGATCGTGCCATATTATCCGAGACTGGAAGAGCTCTTCGATCTGTACATGAAGATGTATCGGAATGAATACGCTTACGAAGGATTTCCTTATCTTTTTGTGTCGCAAAGACATGGAAAAATATCGCCGCGGAGTGTTCAACTTCTTTTGGAAAATGCTAGAATAAAAGCTGGACTTGCGATCGACGTCCATCCGCACATGCTGAGACACTCCTTTGCGACACATCTGTTAGACAATGGTGCAGATCTCAGAACGGTTCAGGAACTGCTGGGTCATGCGCATCTGTCGACGACACAGCTGTACACACATCTGACTTATGACCGTCTCAAGGATGCCGTGAGATCCGCACATCCGCACGCAAAATGAAGAAGATTAAGTTTGATTTGAGATTTTTATATCTGTTTATCCCGCTGCTGTTACTGGAGCTGCTTTTTCATCTGGTCCAGTTTCACGGGCTGGAATTCTTTTCGACATTAAGGGTCTTTTTATTCGTTTCCTTTCTGTCACTTCTGATCTCTTTGATCGGACGTCTGTTTCCGTCAAAGAAGGTCTTTTTCATCATCGGTCTGATCGTGATGATCTGGTTCTGTGCCTACAGTTTTGTTGAACTGATCTTCAAAAACTTCATGGGTGACTTCTATTCCTTCGGTACCGTCGGAGATGGAGCACTTCGTATCGCACAGTATGCGGTCATCTTTTTGTCTGCTGCAAAGCTGCCGTATTATTTATGCTTTGTGCCTTTGATCGTCTACATCCTTTTGCATCGTTTCGTAAAGTTCAATGACAAGGGACCTTTTCAGCTACCGGCGATCTTCTGTATCCTTTCGTTCCTTCTGCTGATACCGATCATGGATCTTGGCTCTGGGACGACCTCGATCCTGAAGACCTATGGCACGTTCTCCAACAAGACGATCATCATCGACAAGTATGGCATTCAGCACTTCTTTTTCCGTGACTTAAGTGCTCTGGTCTACAAAGTTCCGGACGCCATCGAGATCGAAGAAGAAGTGATCGAAGAGCAAGAACCGGTCGAGACCATCACGTCCAAACCGCGTGTGATCAACGACTCCGAATGGAAGAACATCGCCCAAAGCGAGATCAATGCCAACATGCAGACGATCGACAAATATCTGATGAACCGTCAGATCACCCAGACCAATGAAAAGACAGGTATCTTTGAAAACTACAACTTCATCTATTTCATGGTCGAAGCCGGCGATTATCTGATGATCGATGAGAAACTGACACCGACCTTATACAAGATGTATTCGCAAGGTATTCATTTCTCCAACCACTATACGCCGATCTATTCCTGTGCGACAGGTGAATCGGAACTGGTATCCTATCTTTCGATCTTCCCATATGTGAACGTATGTACACCAAACTACATAGCGGGTATAGATTACTATGAGGCATTGCCTTACATGTTCAAAAACAAGGGTTATGCGACTTTTGCGTTGCACAACTGGCGTGATGAATTCTATGAGAGAAATTCGATCCTGCCGGCGATCGGCTTTGATGCATACTACGATATTGATGACATATGGCAGGACAAAACGATCGAGCACACCAACGGCTGGCAATCCGACAAGATGCTGATCGAACAGGCGATCAAGCATATGGAAGAGACGGATGGCAAGTTCTTCTGTGACATCATCACTTCCTGCATGCACTTCCCATACGATGAATCATCCTACTGGGGCGATTATTATGTTGATCAGGTCTCGGAAGTTCATCCGGACTGGTCGATCGAATTCAAACGTTACATGTCCAAGTGCATGAACTTTGATGACGGATTAAAGACGCTTATGGAATACCTTGAGTCTTCCGGCAAAGCCGACAACACCGTCATCTGCATCTATCCGGACCATCGTCCATACTGGATGGACTATGACCAGGTCATGGCGGCGACAAGATATATGGATCCGCTTCGTTCCGGCGAAAACGGCATCTATCGTTCTCCATTCATCATCTACAACAAGAACGTCGAACCGGAGATCAATGAAAACTACTGTTCAACGCTTGACCATGCGCCGACCATCGCCAACCTGTTCAATCTGAACTATGATCCGCGTCTGTTCATGGGTTCCGATGCCTTCAACGGCAGCAATGTCGTCATCCTGGCAAACGGAAACTGGATCTGTGCGGATGGCTACTATGATGCAACAAGTGAAAAATTCATTCCAAACGATCCGCAGGCACAGATCGATGAGGCCTTTGTCAGCCGGACCAATGCATCCGTTCAGAATACGATCAAGATATCGTATCTGATCATGGATGAAGACTATTTCTCAAAACGAAGATCGATATGCAGTCCGCGTTAGGACTGCATATTTATTAGGCATCTGCTATAATTTTTTAAGAAGTAAGGAAGCTTTTACGTATTATGAGGATTGATGAAGTATTTGATGTAAATTCGGATCTTGAGATCCGTTCGATCATGTTTGATTCCAGGAAAAGATGTGAAGATTCCATCTTTTTTGCGATGAAAGGAAAGATCAATGACGGTCATCGTTTCATTGAAACGGCGATCGAAAATGGTGCGGTATGCATCGTTTACAGCGATCCGATCGAAAGAAAACATGATGATGTTTTATATATTCATGCAGATGATCCGACAAAAGCTTATGTGACTTTCTGCAATGCCTATTACGGCCATCCGATGGACAAGCTCAATGTGATCGGCATCACCGGGACCAATGGCAAGACGACGATCGCCTGGATCATCCGTTCCATCCTGTCGCATTTTGACAAATGCGGCTATATCGGAACGATGGGCTACAGCACCGATGGAACGATCAAGGATTCCAAGATGTTTCTGACCACGCCGAAATCCGATGAGCTCTTCCGCATCGGAAGGGAGATGCTCGATGAAGGCTGCAAGGCACTCGTTCTTGAAGCTTCATCCGAAGGCCTTGTCACCCACAGGCTCGATCAGGTGTCTTTTTCAACAGCAGTCTTCAATAATCTTTCTGGCGATCACTTCGATGTTCATGGCACGATGGAAGAATACTTCAAGGCCAAATGCATCCT
>DESX01000094.1 GCA_002362065.1 Solobacterium sp. UBA3303 | reverse complement strand
CCGGCGGCCGGCATGAACCCGCAGGAGACGGAAGAACTCATGAACACGATCCGTTTCGTGAGAGACAAATTCGGTATCTGCATCCTGCTGATCGAACATGACATGTCTTTGGTCATGAACATCTGTGAAAGGATCTACGTTTTGAATTACGGTACTTTATTGGCGAAAGGAAGTCCTGATGAGATCAAGAACAACGAGAAGGTCATCAAGGCTTATCTGGGTGAATAAATATGCTTAAAGTAAATGATCTCAAAGTGCGCTACGGCATGATCGAAGCGATCAAGGGCATCAGCTTTGAAGTTGCGGATGGCCAGATCGTCACTCTGATCGGGGCGAATGGCGCCGGCAAGACGACGACGATGCATACGATCTCCGGGCTCATACGCGCAGCTTCCGGAAGCATCGAACTTGATGGCAAGGACATCACAAAGATCCCTGCCCACAAGATCGTGGAGATGGGCATTGCCCAATGCCCGGATAGAAGAAGGGTCTTCGCCTTGCAGTCAGTGGAAGACAATCTTCTGCTTGGTGCCTACAGCCGCAAGGACAAGGAAGGCATCGCAAAAGACCTGAAAAATGTCTATTCTCTGTTTCCAAGGTTATTAGAAAGAAAGCAGCAGCTTGCCGGAACTTTGTCCGGTGGTGAACAGCAGATGCTGGCAATGGGCAGAGCTCTGATGGCAAAACCGAAGATCATGCTGCTGGATGAACCGAGTATGGGTTTATCTCCATTACTGGTCCGTGAAATATTCGATATAATAAAAGATATAAACAGTCAGGGTGTTACGATCTTGCTGGTCGAGCAGAACGCCAAGATGGCTCTCAGCATCGCTGATCGTGCCTACGTCATCGAGACAGGCCGTATCGTGATGAGCGGGACCGGGGAAGAACTGCTCAACTCAGAAGACATCAAGAAAGCCTACCTGGGAGGATAATCATGTACGTAAAAGACAATATGGTGTCAAGTCCAATCACCATAGGACCTGACCAATCTGTTTCAGATGCTGTTAATATCATGTCGGAAAACAAGCTGCACCGTCTGCCGGTCGTCGATGAAAGCGGAGACCTTGTCGGACTGGTGACAGAATCGGTGATCACCGCCAATACGCCAAACAGCGCAACTTCACTTTCCGTCTTTGAGCTCAACTATCTGCTCAACAAACTCAAGATCAAAGACATCATGATCAAAGATGTCGTCACGATCGGAAAGGAAGCTCTGCTGGAAGAAGCGGCAACGATCTTGAGGAAGAACGATATCGGCTGTCTGCCGGTCGTCGATGAAGACAATAAACTGATCGGTATCATCACTCATAACGATATCTTCACGGCCTTTATCGATCTGCTTGGCTACAACCACAACGGCATCCGTTATGTCATCTCGATCCCGGAAGATAAAACGGGCATCATGGAAGACATCTGCCGTATCTTCAAGGAGTCAGATATCTCCATCTCCAATCTCGCTGTCTACAACAACAGTCGTGGTATTGAAGTACTTGTCATCGTTTATGGCTATAAGGACATCGCTGACAAGCTCAAAGAAGCCGGCTACAATGTGACGAGCGTCATCAAACTTCATGAAACCTATTAAGTGAGGACCATCCTCACTTTTTATATTCAGCTGAGTGCCTGCGCCGTTTGTTTTGCATGGTTCTTTTATGTATAATGTAGCGGTATGAAAAAGCTTGTATTCTGTGATATCGATGGCACGATCCTCGATGGTTCAAGAGGAATGAATGAGATCTCCTTCAAGACGAAGTATGCCTTTGAGCAGTTAAAGAAGGAAGACTATATCGTGGTCGCTTCCGGACGCTGCCGCGGACTGCTCGACAGGAAGATCACCGACCTTGATCCAAGCGGCTATGTGCTTTGCAATGGCGCCTATGCGCAGATCGGTGACAAGGAAGTTTTGAAACTTCATTTTTCCAAGCAGGCCCAGGACAAGATCAAAGAGATCACGATCAAATACAATGGCTTTTACATCATGGAAACGCTCGATCACATGTATGTGGATTCTTTGACTTCAGATTCCTTTTCTGCCTTCATGCACGGCTGGGGAAGGGTACTTGAAGGATTCAGGGAAGATGAGCGAAATGATGAGAAATATCTGATCGCCATGATCGGATTCATGGACAAAGAGACACTGCACAAGGCTTCTGAAGAATTAAAAGAGTATGTCGATATCTTCGATCACAAACAGTTTTCATCCTGCGATGTCAACATCAAAGGCGTCAACAAGGCGACCGGTGTGAAAAAGCTCATCGAGTATCTGAATGTGCCTTTAGAGGATACCTATTGCTTTGGCGATGGCATCAACGATCTCGAAATGCTTGAGGCAGTCGGCCATCCGGTCATCGTTGCCAATTGTGTCGATGCCCTGAAAGGCAGAGGCTTTGAAGAAACCGACGATGTTCTTGATGATGGCTTTTACAACTATTTGGTGGCTAACAAGTTGATTAAAGCAATTTGATTGAGTTAAAATAATATGGAATTAAAGGAGAAAAACTATGGGATTTGGAGATAAATTAAAAGAGTTTATTGCCCCTGAAGAAGACGACGAAGAACAGCTCGAACTGACTAAAGAAGAAGCTGAAGCTGTCTCTCCTTATGAGAAGAGCACACTTTCCGGTTCTTCCAATATCACTGCAAATACCAATATCGTTTTGTTTGAACCGAGAAACTTCGACGAAGCCGAAGAGATCGGTCATCACATCAAATCCAAGAGAGCATGCTGTGTCAACCTGCACAGGATGCCTTCCGAATATCGCCAGAGGATCATTGACTTCCTTTCCGGCGTTGTCTATGGCGTAGACGGTTCGATCAAGAAGGTCGGCGAAAACGTCATCTTATGTTCACCGAAGAACCTGCAGGTCGGCGGTGACATCAACTTAAATTCAGACGAAGACTAAGCTAAGAATAAGACATGTCCGTATGAACAAGCGGCAAAGAGAACCGGCGGCTGGTGTGAGCCGGTGAGCACTTATACGGGAATCACTTAGGAGCTCTGATAACGAAATTATCAGCGTTACTCGCGTTAAGAGTTCAAGGAACAAATGAAGGTGGTACCTCGCTTGTTAAGCGACCTTTGGTAGCACCTTTTTATTTTAAAGAGGAGAATCAGATGGATTACAAAGACACATTGCACATGCCTAAGACCGACTTCGAGATGAGAGGAAATCTTCCTAAGAAAGAACCCGACATCTTAAAGCGCTGGGAAGAGGAAGACCACTATCACAGGATCTTAAAGAAGAACGAAGGAAAGACTCCGTTTGTTCTGCACGATGGTCCGCCATATGCCAATGGCAATCTGCACGCCGGTACTGCGATGAACCGTATCATCAAGGATATCATCGTCCGTTCCAAGGCGATGGAAGGCTACTATACGCCGTTTTTCCCGGGCTGGGATACACACGGCTTACCGATCGAGAATGCTGTTCAGAAGCTCGGTGTCAACCGCAAGGAAGTTTCTGCAAAGGAATTCAGAGAAAAGTGTGAAGAATATGCGCATAAGCAGATCGCCCAGCAGATGGAGACCGAAAAACGTCTCGGTCAGGTCGCTGATTATGAACATCCATATATCACTCTGAAAAAGGAATTCGAAGGAAGACAGATCCGTGCCTTTGCCAAGATGGCGCTTGATGGCATGATCTTCCAGGGACTCAAGCCGATCTACTGGTCACCTTACCAGGAGACGGCGATCGCTGATTCCGAGATCGTCTATTTCGACCGCAAGGACCCGACGATCTACGTCAGCTTCGATGTCAAGGATGGAAAGGGCGTCCTTGAAGGCGATGAGCAGTTCATCATCTGGACGACGACACCTTGGACACTTCCGGCAAACGTCGCGATCACTCTGCATCCGGATCTTTCTTACGCCTTAGTCAAGACAGAAAAAGGCAAGATGATCATGCTGGAAAACCTGGTCGATTCCCTGATGGAAAAATTCGGATTGGGTGAACACGAAGTCCTTAAGACATTCAAGGGAAGACAGCTTGAAGGCATCGTCTGCAAACATGTCTTATATCCGGAAGAAAGAGAATCCGTCATCTGTCTGGCAGATTATGTCACCGATGAAGATGGTACAGGCTGTGTCCATACAGCCGGTGGCCACGGTCTCGATGACTTCTATACGACACAAAGATATGGTCTGCCAACGGTCTGCCCGGTCGATGAAAAAGGCTGCATGACTGCTGAAGCAGGCGACTGGCTAGAAGGTCAGTTCGTCTTTGACGCCAACAAGACCATTACGCAGAGACTTGATGAGACAGCACATCTTCTGAAGCTTGAATGGGTGACCCACTCCTATCCGCATGATGACAGACTGAAAAAACCGGTCATCTTCCGTGCGACGACGCAATGGTTCGCTTCGATCGAAAAGATCAAACCGCAGCTTCTCGAAGCGATCAAATCCGTCAGGTGGATCAACTCCTTTGGTGAGCTTAGACTCACCAACATGGTCAAGGACAGAAAAGACTGGTGTATCTCCCGTCAGAGACTCTGGGGCGTTCCGATCCCGATCATCTACAACGAAGACAGATCACCGATCATTGAAGCGGAAGTCTTTGAACATATCGCAAAATTGTTTGATGAGCACGGTTCCAACATCTGGTTTGAATCCGAGGCGAAAGACCTCTTACCGGAAGGTTATACCAATCCGGCTTCGCCAAACGGAAAATTCACAAAAGAGACTGACATCATGGACGTCTGGTTTGATTCCGGTTCTTCCTGGAGCGAACTGATCGCAAGAGGCTACTCCTATCCATGTGATCTCTACTTCGAAGGTTCCGATCAGTACCGTGGCTGGTTCAACTCTTCTTTGATCGTCTCTGTTGCCAATAACGGCACAGCACCTTATAAATCCGTATTGTCACATGGCTATGTCTGTGACTCCAAGGGTGAGGC
>DESX01000089.1 GCA_002362065.1 Solobacterium sp. UBA3303 | reverse complement strand
CACGCCTGATTCATGTCTTTTTCATAGGTTTTGTGACGATTAGTCAACAATTGTCATACAAGAAAACTTTGAAAGTATGAGATGATAAAGACAGATAAGGCAAGACTTATACGATCATAATCAAAGTCCCTTGAGAAAGTTCACGAACGGGATCTGTTTTCATAAGCGAAAGATGACGCCAAAGGAGATAGAGGATGAAAAGGCTGCTCATAAGATTCTTTATACTGTTGTTGACATTCACATGCCTTTCCTATGCGATCTGTTTTGAAAAGGAAGATGAAGGAAAACACATCTTTCATGTACATGTCTATGAAATGAGTGCGGCAGGCTATGGAAACTGTTCGGAGTGCGGACAGCCGCTTGCCATGCAGGGCTATATATATGAGCCGACCTGTACGAGTGAGGGACAGGCGGAGATCGCCTGCGAAAACCCCGCCTGTAGCATGTATCTTTCAGCGCTCGGATACACTTCTCCGGCTCTTGGCCACGATTATGTGGATAAGGTGACGAAGCAGCCGACATGTACGGAAAGCGGAGAAGTCTATCATCTATGTTCACGATGCGAAAATTCGTATACCTCTTCTATTGCGGCGACAGGACATTCCTATAAAGAAACTGTTGTGACAAAAGCGACCTGCACGAAGGCCGGCCTTCTGTCTTATGAATGCGGTACCTGCGGCGATTCCTATACCAAAGATGTCGCAGCTTTAGGCCACAACTACAAGTCCAAAGTGACAAAAGAAGCTACCTGCATGGAAGACGGGATCACGACGTATACCTGCTCAAGATGTGATGACAAATATACCAAGAAGATCGAAGCTTTAGGCCACGACATCAGCTATGAAGAAGTCGAAGCGACCTGCACGGCGGATGGCTACAAAAAAGGTGTCTGCAAAAGATGCGGCGATGAAGTCAATGAGATCCTGCCGGCTTTAGGCCATGACGTCAAGGAATATAAGACGGTCAAAGAGCCGACCTGCATAGAAGACGGGCAGATTGAAGGAGTGTGCGAACGCTGCGGCGAAAAACTCAGTGACGTGCTGTTAAGGCTTGGCCACAAATACCCGGCTGAATGGACAAGGGAAAAAGAGCCGACGATGTTTGAATACGGCCTGGAATACAAGATCTGTTCCGTTTGCGGACAGCGCATCGAACAGCTTATACCGATGAAAGAAAAAACGCCGGTGTATGTCGGCGGCGGCGCAGTGGTCCTTGCGGCAGCGGGCATCTTCCTGTACCTGCGCAAGTATGGAAAACACGCAAAGAAGGTCCTTGAGGAAACGGAAAAGGAAGGCATTGAACCGGAGTTTGAAGACAAGTCGATCCTTTGCGCAAGCACGGACGAAAGCCTTTTAAAGACCATCAAGTCGAAGAAATTCCTGGAAGTCACGACCTGCGAAAAACAGGAGATCGAAGAACAGGCGAAGGAGGCAGGTGCAGATCTTCTGATCGCCGATGTCCTCGAGCAGCAGGATCTTGATACGTTATTAAAACTTAAGGATGAGACATTGCCAAAGCAGAAGATCGCCCTGGTCGTCGGTGAAGAATTCTATAACGAAAACAAGGATAAGCTTGATTCCTTTAAGCAGGATAAGACGATCGTCAACTACGTCCGCTTCAACGCAAAGGACTACGATATCCTGGTCAAGCTGATCCTTCCGATCCTGAAGCCGAACCTGAAGTCGGATGAGGCACTCGCCAATATCGGTGCCGTTGCTGATGCTTTGGGCATTCCTGGTATATCGAGCGTGATCGATGTCTACGTCAACGGCAGAGACATCAAGTCGACGATCGAAGAAGGCGAACTGAGCGTCAGTTCAACGGCGACGGTCATCGGCGATATCGCATCGATCCTGGGTCTGGATACAGTGGCAAGTGTGGCGGGACTTGTCGATGATGTCGATTCGATCAAGGCGGCCGTGGACAAGGAAGCCGGCGCCTATGAACGCAAATATGGCGTGGAAGGCGCAAAGGATATTGTCGATGTCGTATCGGACATCGTGAATAAGGATTAAAACATAATATAAAGATATATAACAAAACAGCGAACGTATCGCTGTTTTGTTGTGGTCTATTGTTCGTTTGCCGAGATGATGTCACTCATGATTTCAAACATCTGTTCATAGCTTCGGCACTGGCAGAGCCGTCTGATATTGGCTTCCTTGTTGAGGACTTCAACGATGTGATTGAACACGAAACGGAAGTCCTTGCGGTCCTTATAGGCGATGCCAAACAGGATCAATAGCTGTATCTCTTCATTTCCCCATTTCTGGTTCTTGTCATAGGTGACAACGGAGATGAAGCTCTGCGAGACGCTTTGTCCGATCGCATGGGGGATGGCGACCTTTTTGATGAAACAGGTCGATGAGAGCTTTTCCCTGGTGATGACGCTTTCGATGAACTCTTCATCAAACAAGCCTTTTTCTTTCAGGATCGACGTGAGTTTTCGTATGACGTCGAATTCATCCTCTCCATAAAGATCGGTAAAGAAGATGTCCTTGTGAAAAAGAGAATGCAGGGATTCAAAGAAGAGATCCGATTCTTTTCTGGCAGATTTTTCTTTGATCAGCGATCCGATATTGTCCATCTGGGCATTTGTGATAAAGGCAGAGACATGAACGGAATCCTCCATCGGCAGCTCAGAGATCAATAAGTCCGGATGCATGGTCTTTGGGTCGTAGTCGTCTGCAGATATCGTATATAAGAGGTTGATGTCTTTTTCAAAACGGTTCTGAATCGTCGAGATATTGTGCTGATAGAACTGGTGATAATCGGAATAGATGTAGATCGCTGAAAGCTTGTTTTTGTTGGAGTCATTACTTTCAATGAAGCTTCCGATATGAAGGGCGATCAAAGAGATCTCATCCTGATTGATGCGATAGCCGGTCTCCTTTTCGATGATGCCGGCCGCATAGACCGCGATATCAAAGATCAAAGGATAGGTCATCTTGATGTCCAGCAGCATCGGGTTGTGGACCGAGTGGTTGATCTTCTGACGTTTCAGAAGGTTGTCGACATGCAGGCAGAAGCGGGCAAAGAAGACATCGTCAAAGCCTTCCAGCAGGTAGTAATCGCTGATCCGGTCAAGAAGCAGATCGACGAGCCTGATCGTTTTCTCATCGATGTAGGAAGAGATGTTCTGCCGGTCGATCATGCGATAATCCAGGGTCGCCAGATTGGTCGTTAAGAAGGCAGCGATGTTGTTTCGCTCGGTCGCATTGATCTTCACATCATAAGTCTTCTCTAAGAACGCGCAGATCTTTTCGGCAGCGGATATTTCGATATCGGAGGTCTGCAGGTTCATCTGCGACTCTTCGATCGAATAATCGTTCTGCAGGCGGTCGATCGTGATGACCAGATGCAGGATGATGTTGTTTAAGGAATAATCGTTGTAGTAGAACGAACACTCGTTGAAGATGGCGATCAGATTCTTTTTCATCACATCGATCTGATAGTCGTTATCCAGGAAGCGACCCTGCGAGGTTAGAAAACCCTTGTAGCGGGTGTTGGTGATCATGTAGCTGACCAGGGAACGTTTGTTTTTCTCCGTGCCTTCGATCGATAAGAACGAAGCTTCGTTTTTCAAGGTGAGATGAAATGGTTCGATGCGCCGTCTCACCTTTTTCAGATCGCTAAGTATCGTGGAATCGGAAACAAAGAGCTCTTCCGCCAGGTCAAAAAGATCGACACCTTCATCTTCGGACAAAAGCCTGGAGATGATGAAGGCAGTTCGCTCTTCGCTGTCTGAGGATCTTGAAACATTGGATGTGTTTGTATTTTCCTTGAGCTTATAGCCTTCTTCGGTAATTTCGATCAGGACCTTTTCCTCGTTGATCTGATTGATGTAATTGCGGATCTGGCGCTTTGAAATACCGAACTTATCGGAAAGCTCTTCTGCTGAAAAAACATGACCTTTATTCTGTTCAAGATGATCGATGATCTCTTTGGAACGGTTCTTTCTCATACAGCTCTATTTTAATATAGCTGGCTATGGGGCATGAGTATTTTAAATACCGCGAGGCGGTAATTAAAATCTTTGAGGAAGATGCGTGAGGAAAGATAAACTGAGATCGTAAAAACAAGGAGGATCATATATGGAATTATTGATCGTATGCGGAGGCGGTGCTTCCAGCAGCTTCATCGCAATGAACGTACAAAAAGAAGGGATCGCCAGAGGCCTTGATATCACAGTCGATGCGATCTCCGAAACAGAACTTGAAGATTACGCAGAGGGCAGAGCCGCGATCCTGGCCGGTCCGCATCTGAGATACATCGAAGACAGTCTTCGCGAAGTCGCAGATGAATATGGCGTACCGTTTGATTTCATCGCTGACAGCGATTACGCAACGATGAACGGCAAGAACATCCTGGATCAGGCACTTGCCATGGCAAACAAATAAGAAAGATTAAAGGGGGAAAACAAATATGAAAAAGATAATTGACTGGATGACGAATGTCGTTGGTCCGAAAGCCAGCGCGATCGCCAGAAATCCTTGGGTCGCTTCCATACAGGAGACCATGATCGCTACCGTTCCGGTAATGATCATCTCTTCCTTCATCACGATCATCTCGATCCTGAACGAATACATCCCGAACTTCCCGGATTTCTCCTACTTCTCAACATTCACGATGGGATTGAGTGCCCTGATGGTCGCTTACCTGGTCCCGACATTCGTGCTTGAAAAACTCAGACTTCCGAAATACAAGAGACAGGCCGGTTTCATGGGTGCTGCGCTCTTGCTGGCAATGAGCCAGGCCTTCGTCGATGAAAACGGAAACTTCGCAGTCGCTTCTGACCGCGTTGGTGCTTCCGGCATGTTCGTCGCGATCGTTGCAGGCTTATTCGTTGCCTTCATCATGAAGCTCTTCTCCAAGAGATCCATGTTCAAAAAGAATACCAAGATGCCTAAGTTCCTGGTCGATTCCTTTGACTCCATGGCTCCGATCATGGTCATCATGATCTGCGCATATATCACCTGCGGACTCTTACACTTAGATCTGTATGAGATCGTCAACGTCATGGTCTCTCCGCTTGTCAATATCGCACAGAGCTTATTCGGTTTCACACTGATCAACTTCCTGATGGCATTCTTCTATTCCTTCGGTTTAAGCCCATGGCTTTTAACTCCGGTTTACTACACCGTCGGTATGGATGCGATCGCAAAGAACGCAGCTGCCGTTGCGGCAGGCGGAAAGGCAACATTAGTCTTAACAAACGAAACACTTGGCGGCTGGATCTGGCTGGGTGGTACAGGCTGTACACTGATGCTTTGTGTCCTGTTCTTACTCTGCAAGTCTGAAAAGCTCAAAGGCTTAGGCAAGACCTGCATCCTTCCGGGCATCTTCAACATCAACGAACCGATCGTCTTTGGTTCCGTCGTATTCAACCCATTGTTGATGATCCCGTTCTGGATCTGCCCGATCGTCGTATCCGTTATCACATACGTCGTCATGAAGGCCGGCATGGTCACGATCCCATCGTCATCCTTCTTGCTCTGGTATATGCCGATCCCGGTACAGACCTATCTGACCAACTACGATTTCAGAGGCGTCATCCTGGTACTCATCCTGCTGGCTCTGACCGCTGTGATCTACTATCCGTTCGTTGTAGCTTATGACAAGCAGTGCCTTGAAGAAGAAACTGCTGCATCAAAACAATAATCGAGGAAAGAATCATGACAATAGATGAACTGAATGAAAAATCGATGGAGATGATCGTTGCAGCCGGTGCTGCAAGGACAGCTCTGAACCAGGCTCTCGACAACATCGATGATGTGGCAAAATACGATGAGCTGATGGAAGAAGCCAGAGTTCAGATCACAAAATCCCATACTGCCCAGACCAAGGTCTTACAGGGCACGATCACCGATACGAACTTTTATCCGAACATCCTGTTCACACATGCTCAGGACACACTGATGACCGTCATGAGTGAGATCAACACAGCCAAGGCGATCGGCAAAGTGTACAGACGTGTTCTGGAGAAGATCAATGAAAAATAAATTCTACTTTGGTGGGAGCATTGCCTCCCACCAATGTGAAGGTGCATATGATACCGACGGCAAAGGCTTAGGCATCATGGATGTCGTGACCGTTGGAAGCAGGGATGTTCCAAGAAAGTTCCACGAGAAAGTCGAAGAAGGAGTCTATTATCCTTCCCACAAGGCGATCGATTTCTATCATACATACAAAGAAGATATCGCCTTATTCAAAGAGGCGGGTTTTTCCGCTTTGCGCATCTCGGTGGACTGGTCAAGGATCTACCCCAATGGCGACGACGAGCAGCCGAATCAGAAGGGCATCGATCATTATCTTGATGTCGTGCGTGAACTAAAGAAAAACGGCATTGAGCCGATCGTGACGCTCTTCCACTTTGAGATGCCGCTTGCCTTGGTCAAAAAGTACGGCTCCTGGCAGAACCGCAAAGTCATCGACCTCTATCTTCGCTACGCAAAGACGATGTTTGAAGCCTTCAAAGGCGAAGTGACCTACTGGTCGACCTTCAACGAGATGAATCATCTCGATTCTGACGTTGAGCTCTCCGACTTCTTCACCTACATGAACACCGGACTTTGTTACTCCAAACTTGAAGATCCGGCAAAAGTCATGGTGCACTGTGCCTACAATATGACTCTGGCGTCCGTAAAGGCCGTCAAGCTTGGACATTCGATCGACCGGTCCTATAAGATCGGCTGTGTCTTCGGACTGACACCGGTCTATGCCTACAGCGCCAATCCGGAAGATTCGATCAAAGCCTTCAAGGCGATGGACAGGGACTGGTACCAGATCGATGCGATGGCCAAAGGCGCCTTCCCGGAATACAAGCTGAAGGCGTACCGCGACCGCGGTGTCGACCTTGAGATCTCTGAGGAAGACAAGGAAGCCTTCGCCGAAGGAAGGATCGATTTCATCGGCATCAACTATTATTCCAGTGCAGTCGAAACGGCTCTGGAATTAAAGGACAGTCAAGGAAGCTTCTTTGGCGGACTCAACAACCCGTATCTCAAGACCAGTGACTGGGGCTGGATCATCGATCCGATCGGATTAAGGTACCTGCTCAACATGGTCGATCGACGCTACAGCCTTCCGATGATCATCACGGAGAATGGCCTAGGCGCATACGACAAGCTTGAGGAAGACGGCTCTGTTCATGACCCATACCGCATCGCCTATGTCAGCTCGCATCTCGAGCAGATCAGACTGGCCATCGAAGAAGATAAGGTGAACTGCTTTGGCTATCTGATGTGGGGACCGATCGATCTGGTCTCGGCAACGACCGGTGAGATGAAGAAGCGTTATGGCTTCATCTATGTAGATCGTGACGATGACGGATCGGGTTCCAACAAGCGTTACAAAAAGGATTCCTTCTACTGGTTTCAGAAGGTCACAGAAACAAACAACAGCGTTGAATGACAACGCTGTTTTTAGTCTATGAGCTCTGAACTGAAGATCAGAGATTGTTCTATTGATCGATCGCTACGAAGTCACACTGCTTCAGTATGAATTCTTTCAGCTTGTTGAAGAAGCCATCGCCATCGATAGTATCGATGCGGCCGTTGAACAAAGTCACCGGCAGGAAGATGAGATCCTTCCGCTCTTCTCTGGTCAGATCGCCGATGCAGAACAAGACCTTCAAAGGAATGGCACCGGGATCGGCAAAGGATCCGCCATACTCCTTGAGCTTGGCGATCTTTTCCGTCTTCACGATATCCAGTACTCTTGATCCGATGAGGACCCGGAAGGAATAGGCGATGTCTTTGGAAGAAGCTTTTTCGTTTGTCTCAAAACATTTTAAGAATCTCTGCAATAAGAGTTCGATCTCATTGAAGTCGACTTTCCAGAAACTGGAACGGCGGTTGATCAGTTCGAGCAGTTCAACGTATTCATACCAGGCTTCTTTTTGTCTTAACTCAATGAGTTTTGTCAGATCCCAGTTTTCAAGATAGAGGTTTGAACCGATGGCCTGTATCTCGTCGAGGATCTCGCAGTTGTCAAAGAATTCGGAGAAGGCATACTGCAGCTCCTCGATACTGACTTCCTTTTCCCCGGAATTGAGGTAAAGGGAATGCAGGTAATAATTATCCGGCCGTATATCATCCGGCAATAAGCCGTTACATTGCAGGGTATTGGAGAAGACCGAATTGTAGAAGATATCGATCAGCCGTTTGAGTTCGTGGGAGAACGGTTTGTTCGGATCAAAGAGGCAGGTATGCACCGGATCAAGGCCGCTTTCGTCATGATCCTTGACGATGTAGTTTTTATAGAAGGCTGAACGGCTGTAGTCATCGACGGTATCCTGCGCCTTTGTGCCGTTCATATGCGTCTGGCAGAACGACTGCATCGAAATGGTCTTGAGTGTGACTAAAAAGGCATTGGTGTTTTCTTCCGGGATGCGCATTGCCTTTGCCAGCAATACATTGGAATCGTGGTCCATCGCCAGGTTGGAACAGAAACGCAGGAAGTAGCGGCCGTGAAGATCGGCAGTCGAAGACCAGTTTTCACGGATGCAGTAGACGGAGGTCTCTTGACAAAGCTCGTTCCATTTATCGAAGACTTCCTGTAAAGCGGAATTGTAGACCTTCTGGTGGATGAACGGCGTCATCTGCTTGTTGTTGAGAAGGATGACGAGACTGCCGTTGGACAAAAGGGAAATGAAGGCCTTTTTGTCGTCGGAATCGGATCTTAAAAGATCCTGAAAGAACGGATCGTAGAGGATCGTGTTGAGCTTGATGATGGCCTGTTTATTGTGGAAAAAGGAAAGTTCAAAATTCCTGCGTTTGAACAGTTTCAGGTATTCAGATACCTGTAAGGAATGGAAACCTTCCTTTTCAAACTCCTTGTAGTAGATATCATCCCTGTCATAGAAGATCTCCGGCAGCCATTGATTGTCTAAGGCAAAAGGATAGACTGCCGATGGAGCGAGGTCTGCTACAAAGACTTTATAGTAAATGTTGTTTCCTTTGTTGTCGAAGGACTTCTCCGGCAGGGCATTCTGGTTGATGAAGGAGTTTTCTTCATTCGGTCTGATCAGGATGTGGTCACCTTCTTCAATGCCTTTGCGACGGATCGCTGAAAGAAGTTTCTTCATCGCATCGATGGTCACTTCGCCATATGCGGACAATGGGATGTACTGGTACTGGGAAAGGTGTTTTTTGATCAGCTCGCTTTCATCGTCGCTCCTGAACCAGGAAGGATGGATCTGGCCGATGACTACGAAGAAAAGACGGAATTTGTCTGTACCTTCTTCTTCCATCCGTTTTAAGGAAATGGATAATTCCTTCAGCACTTCATCTCTTCTTAGGGAAGATGAGGAAAGGATGCCGATCGTAACATCCGCTTCACTTAAGGCCGTTTCGATGTCGCTTGCCCACCTGTCGCCTAAAGAAAGGTTTTGCGTATCGATCCAGACATCACAGCCATGTCTTGTCAGATATCTGGCGATGCCATGTGCACAGGCACCATCCTGATGGGAATAACTGATAAATACTTTTTCAGCCATGCGCTTCCTCCTTATGAATGATCTTTCAATGTATCTACAGCTTCATTATAAAGGATAGCGGCAGGAAAGTAATATCTCCTGAACTTTGTAATACAGGTCATCATGTATAATAAGGGAAAGAAGACTTGTGAAAGGGGAATCATAATGGCATTACTGATGTGGATAGCATTATCAATCTGTATCATTGGTTTTTTCCGTGCTTATCGCAGTGCAAGAGACATACAGAAAGCCTCGCTGATCATGACCGGTGCGATTTCCCTGGCGATCTCGATCCTGGTCTTTCCTTACTACGCAAGAACCAATGACCTTTTGATCGCTGTGGTCGATTCCTTCCATGCGGGTGTATCCGGCATTGCCTTAAGTGTCGATGGCGATGTGCCATATGCCCTGGGACTGGAAGGAAACACGCTGAAGATCTACCGCTTCTTTCTTTACAGCCTATATGTCTTAGGACCGATCGCCGGATCGATGTTTCTGATCAGCTTTTCAACAAACATAAAGAACGCCTTGTCCTTGTTTGGAATGAAACGCTACTTTGTCTTTTCAAGCCTCAATGAGCGTTCTGTTTCGATCGCGGAAAGTATCTTTGAAAAGAAGATGAATGGCAAGTTCATCTTCTGCAGCTGCGAAGACGAAGAACTGTCTTTGACCAACCGGGTACGTGGCGTCAAAGGGGTGATGCTGAAGACTTCTGAGGATGAACTGCGTTTAAGGAAAAAGGCAAAGTATGAATTCTTTGAGATCTACGACGATAAGAAAAAATGTATCGCAGCCACTTCAAAACTGTGCGGGAAACTGCCAAAGAAAAAGAACTACGACAGTGAAAATATCATCGTGCGCATCTTTGCGGATGACAGCCAGAGAGAACTGATCCTCAACCTTGATGAACAGTATTCCGATGAACTCTACCTCAGACACGTCGATGAAGGAAGATCCCTGGCCATCGATGCCTTGTCCTTGAGCATTGATACGCTTGCCGTAAAGAAGGATCTGAATGTTGCGATCGTCTGCGAGGATAAGCTTGGTATCACCTTCTTAAAAGAACTCTTATGCCTATGCATCAAACCGGATGGAAAGAATCACTTTGACCTGGTCGGACCGGATGCGAAAAGTCTCTATCAGCAATTTCTTTCCCAGAATGAAGAAGTCAAAAACTATGACATCGAAGTGCACGATGCCGCGTGTGGAAAAGAAGCTGCAGTTCTTCAAAAGGATGTCTTTTACGACGCGGTCTACATCTTATACAAAGACGATGAAGCATCCTATCGCTGCGCAAGGCAGATGAAGCGAAGCCTGTCATCCAATGACAAGGAGCTTCGCTGTGCAAAGATCTATTGTCTGATCAAGGATCCGGATCTTTACTCCATCATTAAGGAAGAAGACATCGTCTTATTTGGAGACTATAAGACGATGAACGATTACGAAAAGCTCGTCAACCCGGATCTGGAAAAGGCAGCGGAAAAAGTCCATCTGTCCTACCTTGGTGAGACGAAGGATGAAAAGGACATCCTTGAAAACAGCGGCTTCTATGAATACCAGAACCAGGAGTCTTCCTTTGCCGAGGCACTGGCTTTGAAATACAAGGAGAAGTACATCCTCTCGTTCAAACAGGATGAACAGGTATCGGATAAGAGATTCATCGAAGACTGGCTGAATGATGAAGAAAATCTCAACAGGATGGCCGTAGCCGAACATGAACGCTGGAATGCCTATGAACGGGTCCATGGCTATAAGCGGGCAAACGAAGCTCAGACAAAGGCCATCATTGAAAAATACAAAGGAAAACGGGCCAACGATCCAAAACTTCGTCTGCATCCGGCGATCGTGGATTACGATGAACTGAAAGCAGTCGAAGACAAAGTCAATCAGCTGTTTGAAGAATATGGATCACAGACAAGAGTGAACTATATACAGTCGGACAAGGACATCGTGAAGAAGCTGACCTACATCCTCGATACGAAATAAAGACAAAAATAAGATCTCGGGGCAGGAGCGATCCTGCCTTTTTTCATGTCAATATCTGCAACTGTTTTAAACCGTTCATCATTTTTATAATGAAGGCGAAAATACACCGGTACCTTTTAATGTACATGAATGAAAGGATCGCAATGAAAGATAATGAAGAGACCTTAAGAAAGATCAGTCAGCTGAAAAAAGAACACGCGCTCATGAATGAAGAACTGAAGAAAGAACAGAAGAAAAACGAAGCCAAAAGCAATTACATCGCTTCACTCAATCACGAATTAAGAACACCGGTCAATGCGATCGCAAAGCTTTGCGAAAAACTCAAGGAAGAAGAGCTGCCCGATAAAAACAAAGCGGACATCGAACAGATCCACAGCTGTGCGATCCATCTCACTGATATCATCAATGATGTCCTTGATCTCTCACAGATCGAAGCCGGTAAAAACAAGCTCAACGAAGTCTTCTTCGACCTGCGGGATCTGATCAAAGAAGTCAACGACATCATCATTCCTTTAGCGGAAAACAAAACGATCGATTATCGCTATAAGATCTATCCCCTCGATCCGCTTCGTATTGGCGATACACTGAAGATCAAACAGGTCCTGATCAATATCCTGGGAAATGCGATCAAGTATTCCAGAGAGAACGGAAGGGTCCGCTTCAGCGTAAGAGAAAAGGAAGAAGGCCTGCTGTTTCTGATCGCTGACAACGGCATCGGGATGAGTGAAGAAACACTGTCTTCCTTGTTTGAAGCCTACCAGCAGGAAAACAAGAGCGAAGGATCTTCAGGCCTTGGCCTATGCATCAGCAAGCATCACATCGATCTGATGAAGGGAAGCATCAAAATTCGAAGCAAACGGTCGATCGGTACACTGGTCCGTATCCTGCTTCCTTTGCGAAAAGCCAAGGGAAGCGGAAACGAAAAGCAAGGCAATGGGCTGAAGCTCGATGGTATGCGGATCCTGGTTGGCGAAGATGTGGTGATCAACGCAAAGATCCTGATGCATCTGCTGGAAGAGAACGGGGCAAAGGCCGAGCTTGCGGAAAACGGAAAGATCGCCCTTGAGATGTTTGAAGAAAGCAGGGAAGATTACTATGATTGTCTGATCCTGGATGTCTGTATGCCGGTGCTAAGCGGCAGGCAAGTCGCTTCAAAGATCCGTTTAATGGAAAGAAGTGACGCAAGAAAGATACCGATCATTGCCCTAAGTGCTGACTGTTTCAGAGAAGATGAGGAGAAAAGTATTGCCTCGGGAATGGACTTACACTTATGCAAGCCGGTTGATCCGCAAAAACTGATCACGTCGATACAAAACTTAAAAAGCAGAGATGGATGACCATCTCTTTTTCATATTGGACCTCTGACCTGCTAAAATAGAAGTGATATCTGTATCAGAAAATAATAAAGGGGTTAAGACATGAAAATTCTGTTTGTCACCAGTGAGTGTGCGCCTTATTCCAAATCCGGCGGTCTGGCCGATGTTGCCTTTTCTTTGCCACCGGCACTGAACCGTACCGGCAATGATGTCGAGATCATTACGCCGTATTACAAGTGCGTCAAGGACCGTTTTGCGGATGAGATCAAACATGTCTGCGATCTCAAGATCGCTTTGGGCAATATGGCAGTGGACTGCGATCTTTTGAAAAGCGAACTCAACGGTGTGCCGATCTATTTCATCGACTATCCGGCTCTGTTTGACAGAGATAAGCTCTACGGCTATGACGATGACAAGTATCGTTTTGCCTGGTTCTCCAAGGCTGTCATCGACGTGATGGACAGACTGGATTTCGTTCCGGACATCCTGCATTGCAACGACTGGGAATCTGCACTTTCGATCATCTATCTGAAAGATGATCAGGCAAGAAGACCGGCGTACCGCAATGTCCGTACCGTCTTCACCATTCACAATATCGCTTACCAGGGACAGTTCGGAAGAAATGAACTGGGTCCGACCTTCGCGCTTGATGAAGGCTGGTATGACGGCGGTCTGGCTTATGTCTACCAGGGCAGGCAGGACGTCAACCTGATGAAGGGTGCGATGCTGATGGCGGATGCCGTATCGACAGTTTCACCAACTTATGCGCTGGAGCTCCATACCCATCGTTTCGGCAAGGGTTTGGAAGGAGTCTGTGATATCATCGAATCCAAGATGTATGGAATTTTGAATGGTATCGATCCGGATCACTACGATCCGTCCAGGGATCCGCGTATCCCTTGCAACTTCTCAGCCGATGACAAATCCGGTAAGCAGAAATGTAAAGAGTATATACAGGAACAGTTTGGTATCCGCAAACAGAAGAACTGGCCGTTATTTGCGGTCGTGGCAAGACTTGTCGAACAAAAGGGTGTCGATCTGATCAAAGAACTGCTCGATCGTCTGATGAAGAAGGGCGTACAGCTGATCATCTTCGGTCAGGGCGACAAGAAATACACCGATTACTTCCGTGAGTGCATTGACAAGTATCCGGGACAGTTCGGTTTCTCCGATCAGTATACGGAAGAGATGGCGGCAAAGGTCTTTGCGGGTGCAGATTTCTATCTGATGCCTTCTTCCTTTGAACCGTGCGGTCTTTCCCAGATGATGGCGATGCGCTATGGCACCGTTCCGATCGTTCATGAAACGGGTGGTCTCAAAGATACCGTCAGAGCTTATTCGGAATTCGACGGCATCGGCGATGGCTTCTCCTTCTCGCAATACTCGTCCAAGGCTTTGATGCTGGCGATCGATCAGGCGATCAAGGTCTACTTTGCGGAATACGATGTTTTTGAAACGATCAAGGACCGCTGCATGCGCAAGGACTTCTCCTGGAGCAAGTCCGCCCAGACCTATCTCAAGATGTACTCTGACATCTGCGGCAACGGCTATGATCCGAATGTCACTTTCCCGGATGCCTATGATGTACTTAAGGTCATCTATGAAGATCTCGAAGAAAGCAGGAACAAGTACCTGGCTTTGCAGAATGACGATTACTCCGTGACTGCCCAGATCCGCATCGAGGGACCGGGCGAAGGTACCTACTACGTCAAGTTCACAAAGGATGGCATGGAGATGGCACCTTACAACTACGTCGGTGCCGATGTATATCTGGCGACCAACTTTGACAACCTCTACAATATGGCAACCGGCGTCGTCAATGCAGACAGGCTCTTCGTCAACGGCCAGCTGAAGGTCGAAGGCAATATCTCCAAAGGCGCAGAACTGCGCTACCTGATCGGCAAACACAAGATCTAAGTGAAACAGGCAGTTGAAAAACTGCCTTTCTTAAAGACTATGCAAAGCATCGATGAAGCACTCAAGAAACTGGAACATTCAAAGTTCCGTTCCTCTTTTCACCTGACGAAAAAGGAAAGGGAATACCTCAAAGAAAAAGGCATGGACGTCATGGAGAGCCATGCCAGGGATTTCGTGCGCACAAAACTTTCAGCTGCCGATCCTGTGAATGATGGCAAACAGACACCGATGAAAGGCCACCCGGTGTTCAAGGCCATGCATGCGACGGCCTGCTGCTGCAGGGGCTGCATGAACAAATGGTACAAGGTCCCGCTTCATCAGGAGTTAAATGAGATACAGCAGGAAAAGATCGTTCATCTGCTGATGGCCTGGATCAAAAGGCAGGAAGAAAAAGACAAGCTGCAGAAGTAAAAAGCTAAAGCAATAAGACGGCAGGGATGATCCCTGCCGTTTATAAAGCGTTATGCCTTTTTTCTTAAGAGCCAGAAATGGTTTTCGCCATCATCCGAGCTGTCAACACTGCAGCCAAGCTTTCTTTCTTTGCCTTCGTTGTCCTTCAGCAGCATGTTGAGCATCGTGTTGGCAAAAGCCATGTGTGTGTCCTTGTCCTTGTTGAGCCGGAAGACCAGGACGTATTCTTCCTTGTCTTTCAGATCGAAAAATTCTTCATAGAAATCCCGGACATTGTTCCAGCCATGTTTCTCATAGATGGCCTCATAAGAGAGATCATTTAAAGGATCAATATCGCTGTTTTTAGTCAGCTCGTATTTGCCATCGAGTCCGTTTTCTTCGATCCAGTTTAAGGCTTCTTCAAAGTACGTGTCGACATTTTCTGCGATCTTTGTGTATTCATCCTTTTCAATGCCGAATTCTTCGCTTGCATCGTATTCATCCATTGATCTTCGGATCTGTTTTCTGATCTCTTCGAGTTTCTCTTTCATCTGTTCCATTTCACTTAGATATGACAGCCGGACCATTTTCATTTTCGAAAGCTTTTCCTCCTGTTCCATGATCTTGCGATCAAAAGCCCTGAGCACTTCATCGTTTTCCCTGTTAAGCAATTCTTTGATCTCTGCGATCGAGAAACCGGCACTCTGCAGATTTCTGATCTTTACAAAATCCAGAGCCTGTTCCTTATCGTAATAACGGTATCCGCTGTATGCATCGATCCTCGCGGGCTTGAGCAGACCGACACGGTCGTAATAACGAAGGGTCTGCGGATTGCAGTCACAAAGTCTGGCGAAATCCTTGATCGTCATATCTGTTCTCCTTTCTGATACCGTTGTATCATTGCACTTAAGTGCAAGGTCAATACCTTTTAGATAATTACATCATATAACCGCATTTTCGCATATGATATGTCAGATGTTTGTTTATAATATGACAAAAGATCTGCATCAAAGATGATATATTGAAGTGGAAGGATCAATGGAAATGAAGATATTCAGATCCGCAAAAGAAGAAGAACAATTCAAAACATATTATCAGAGAAAGAGAAACAGGAAATACTCCATCCTTTCATCATTAAAGGAAGCACTGGCTTTCGCCATCGTCATGATCGGGATGAGCATCCTGCCGCTGCTTGTGATCTTTGCCAACGCGGAAAAGCTTGGCTTTTTCTGGTGGATCCTGCTGCTAAGCTATTGCGCCATCCTGGCGGGGCTGATCTTCATGATCTATCGCTACCGGGAGATCACACAGATACGGGGATACTTCAGCAAGGAAGAATTTGAAACGATATTCAGAAAAGAACTCTGGCTGGTTTCGATCATGGACAAGCTGAGCCGCTTCCTGCTCCATTAGTTTTTCAGACATGTTTTTTTAAGAAAAGGAGATCTATAAGAACCATGAACCAAAAGATCTCGTCAACGGCTTCAAATATATCACCTATGATACGAAATCCGAGGCCGGCAACGAATACTACAATCTCTACTCCTTAATGTATGATGATGCTTTCTATTATGATGTGAACATCCTCATGCGCAAAAATGATCAGGCAAGGCTTGAAGAGACCGCGGTCGACATCCTTTCCAAGATCATGATCATTGAGTAAAAGAAAACGGCTTATTCGCCGTCTTCCTCAAGATATTGCGTCGTGATGACTCTCTTATAAACTTTATCATCGATCTTGAACATGCCGTAACCGACACAATTACTGAACGTCGTTACGGCTTTTTTATCATCTGCTTCAATGAGCTGTGCCTTGAACAGGAAGTCTTCCCATTTCGCAAAACCGAAACGTGGCGCACTTAAATGGATCGGACAGTCATAGTCATAGCCGTAGATCGTATTGCCTTTCTTTGTCTTCAAAGCCCAGTCACACAAGGCAACGCCATTGCCCCAATGATCGGATCCTCTGATGACGCCCTCTTTGTAGTACCAGTAGCGGCTGCCGGAGCCGGAAGTGAAGTCCGGTTCTCTGCCCGGATCATCCGTTTCATTGAAGGTGACCAGTGTCTCGGTGAAGAAGGTGTTTTCATCGGCTACGCCATCCTGCAGCTGTTCATAGAATTTTCTGGCCTTGAGAAAGTGCAGGTACGGTTTGAAATACATGGTCACTTTCTGATCGGCGATCTCTTCATATTTTTCGATGAGTTCTTTTTGTGTCATAAAATATACCTCTCACCCAAATCTTAACACAAGTATCTTTGATTAACGATGCTTTCGGATGGTAAGCTTGCTTCCTGCTATAATGGTGACGTGAAAGAAAGAAGTTTCTTTAAAACGATCATCGTGATGCAGCTTATACTGAGCTTACTTTGTTTGTGTGGCTGTGCCGATCAGAACAAAAAAGCTTTAACCGAGATCATTGGCGTCTATTATCCGCAGTCGATCACTTCGCAAAACGGCGA
Organism: Solobacterium sp. UBA3303; assembly: GCA_002362065.1. GTDB lineage: Bacteria > Bacillota_I > Bacilli_A > Erysipelotrichales > Erysipelotrichaceae > Colivicinus. The sequence continues at coordinate 10,437 of DESX01000089.1, read as the reverse complement.
TGCCTATGAGATCGAAGATGAGGAGCTGCACATCGAAGAAGACGGCAAGGGCTACTTCCTTCTGCACGACACAAAATATGAGATCCGCTGGTCACTTGAAAACGGGGTCTTTCATTTTGAAGATTCGACCGGTGATGAGTTTTCCGGATCCTTCAAAGACAGGATCATCGACGGGATCTATTTCGATCAGATCCGCTACGTCTTTTGTAAAGAGAGATAAGAAGATATGAAGTATTTAAAACAGTTTGCGCTGCTGCTGGGGATCTGCTTTATCGCAGAGCTTCTGCACTATCTGCTGCCTTTGCCGATCCCATCGAGCATCTATGGTATCGTGCTTTTGTTTTTTCTTTTGTATTTCCACATCATACCGGTGGTGCAGATCAAGGAGACATCCTCATTTCTGATCGAGATCATGCCGGCCATGTTCATACCGGCAGCGGTCGGACTGATCAATGTCTGGGATCTGATGAAAGACAAGCTGTTTGCCTATCTGTTTGTGATCGTCGTTTCCACGATCCTGGTCATGGCGATCAGCGGTTTAGTGACGCAAGGCCTGATCCGGAGGAAAAGATCATGAAAGAATTTTTAAGCACGTCTTCCTACTTCGGGATCTTATTAAGCCTTGCGGCATACATCATCGCCGTATTCATCAAAAAGAAATTCAAGTATGCGTTTTTAAATCCGCTGCTGGTGGCGATCATCATCACGGTGGCAGTCGTGCTGCTGCTGAATGTGGAGTATGAAGCCTACAATTCTTCGGCGAAATATTTAAGCTATCTTCTCACACCCGCAACGGTGTGTCTGGCGGTCCCTTTGTACGAGCAGTTCGACAAGCTGAAAGAAAACGCGGTGGCGATATTGCTTGGCATCTTCTCGGGCGTGTTGACTTCCATCGTTTCAATATTCCTCTTCAGCAAGCTTTTCCGCTTCACGCAGAGTGAATTTGTGACCTTCCTGCCGAAATCGATCACGACAGCCATTGGCTTAAGCGTGAGTGAAGAACTCGGCGGCTATGTTTCGATCACGGTCGCTGCGATCATACTGACAGGAGTACTTGGAAACATCATCTGCGAAGCGGTGCTGAAACTATTCAAAGTCAGCGATCCGATCGCCAAAGGTGCGGCCATCGGCACGGCATCCCACGCTATCGGTACATCCAAGGCACTCGAGATCGGCGAGACGGAAGGGGCGATCTCTTCCTTGTCGATCGTCACAGCCGGCATCATGACGGTATTGCTGGCGAGCCTGTTTGCCGGATTGTATTAGAAAACAAAATTATAAGACAATCGAGTAGGAGGAACTAATTAAAAGGAGTTCCTCCTTTTAATTAGTATCCGACCTCTCACACCACTTATCCCGATTTTTACATTATCCCGAAAAACCTGAAGATACGTTCCATTCTTCAGGTTTTTGAGTTCAAAAGTCGGGATAATATGTTTTCCTTCTATACTGTGCTTAGGAGGAAAATCAATTATGGAATCAATTGAAAGTCTTGTCTCTGCAGGCATGAAGATAATGAAGAGCTTTAGTATGAGTGAGAAAAATCTGCAGATTTTCTATTGTAGCTGTTTTAAACCTATCGTCAATAAATACGCCAGTAAAGGCTTCATTTACTATAATGAAGGCCTGATGTCTGAACTTGAAAGAGGGTTTCTTAAACAGTATGAAGACGGCATCATTTCCAGACAGACAAGGAATAAAAGAATCAGAGGCCTTACTATTATCCGTTGCTGTTGTAACACTTTGAAAACTGTTTGCGGTCCATATCTACTCTGTGATGGATGGTTGGCGGGTCCTCATCTCGGATGTACATATAATAATTCAGCATATCCGAGAATGTTTTTGTGAATATCAAAATGGTTATATTGCTGTGCCCTGCACAATTCTTTTCAAACGGAAGAATTTGAGTAATGAAAGAAAGAAAACGGCTTATCAATTCCCAATTATGTGGTTTCATAATAAAGTTTTTTTCCAAAACGACGTGGAATTTTATTTTATGGCGTGCATATTAGCCTCGATGTTAGAATTTCATAGAAGGAACCAGAATGGATAAAAAAGAGAAAGAAATATTGAACAGACTTTCTGAAGACGAGTACATTTCAGCCGAGACGCTGGCGGACGTTTTGTCATTATCTTCAAAAACGATCCGTAACACAATAAAAAGCCTGGATAGTGTCTTGCATGAATATGGTGTACAGATCGTTTCAAAATATGGAAAAGGCTATAAGCTTGATGTTTTCGATCGAAAGAAGTACCAGACACTTAGTCAAGAAGATGCTACGAGCGAAGACGAAAACCTGAATAAGGCTATTATTGAGCATCTTCTTTCTAAAGAAGATTTCGTATCAACAGAAGAAATATCCGACAAGTTGTTCGTTTCCAGGCAGACTGTATTTCTGAGATTGAAAAAAATGGAGAACTACCTGACAAACCAGGGCATTTTTTTAATCAGCATCCCCGGATACGGAATGAGGATCGAGGGCAGCGAGACGGATAAACGGCACTGTCTTGTAAACAACATTTACAGATTTGATGAAGAAAGCATCTGGAAGATCAAAAAATCGTTGTCTCTGCTTAGTGATAACGACCAATATCATATTTCTGACAACTCTTTTGAGGAATTGATCAGACATATTTATGTGATGATAAACCGGATCAAAAACGATATAGTCATTTCCGAAAGCGAATTTAGCCAGGCGATTGAGATCGAAGATTTTGTTCAGGAATTGGCAAAGCAGCTGTGCATTGTTCTTGAAACACAGTTCGACCTCAAGATCCCAAAGCCGGAAATGAAATATCTGGCTATAAAACTGAGCGGGAAACAGTTTGGCGGTGATGACAGCAACCAGACTATCGATGAAGAAACGATGGATCTTGCCAATTCCATGATCCGGTCCATTAAAGAGTCGTTCAATCTTGATCTGAGTTCAGATTTCAATCTTCTGATTTCGTTGTGCAATCATTTGACGATGCTCAAACACCGTCTGAGGCTGAATGTAGCAAATAAGAATCCGCTTCTGGACGATATAAAGAAAAACTTCCCTTTAGCTTACTCTATGGCTCAGCAGGTCAACACGGTGTTATGTGGAAGATTTCATAAAACCATAAGTGAGGACGAAGCCGGATACATTGCTTTGATATTTGAACTGGCTCTGGAAAAAAAGAAATTTGATATTTCCAAAAAGGCCATCCTGCTTGTTTGTTCGACCGGGAAATCTAGTTCACAGCTACTCAAACATAAGTACGCGACAACTTTTAAAGATTATATCAGGCTCATTCATGTAACCAGTCTTCAGGATATAGGCATGTTTAATGTTGAAAAATACGATTATATTTTTACGACAGTGAACATCGATTCTCCGATGTCGGTTCCCGTGATCAGAGTCGGCAATTTCCTTGAAGAAGACGAGATCGATGAATTAAAGAAAAAACTTGATGGCTCAAAGATCAGCGACATCGAAAAATATTTTGACAGGGAACTGTTTTTTAAAGAGATCGATGCCGAAGACAAGGAAGATGCATTGAGAAAAATATGTTCACTCGTTAAAGCAAAGAAAAACATTCCCGAAGATCTGTTTGAACTGGTAATAGAAAGAGAAAACTCTGCTAACACATCGTATGGGAACCTGGTAGCTCTCCCCCACCCGAGCAAGATTGTCTGCAGCCATACAACTGTTTCTGTTTCCATATTAAAAAATCCGGTCAATTGGGGAGGAAACGAAGTCCAGATCGTGTTCCTGGTTCTAATAGGAAACCAGGAAGGATACTATCTAAGATACTTTTATGAACTGCTGTCAGCGCTTGTCTTTGACCGTCAGGCAGTGAAAAAAATAGTAAATCATAGAGATTATGATGAGTTGATAAAAATACTGATTAAAAAAGAAAACAGCGCCAAGGAGGATCGATAATTATGGATGATAAAAAATATGCAAAATCTTTTGAATTAATACTGCATGCAGGAAACGCTAAATTTAATTACCAGTGTGCTGTTGAAGCGGCGAAAAAAGGTGACGAAGAAAAAGTTAAGGAACTGATCGAAGAAGGAAATAAAGATTTTCTTACAGCCCATGATATTCAAAATGATCTTATTAAAAGCGAAATGAATGGCGAAGGCACGACTGATCTGAATGTCTTGTTTGTCCATGCGCAGGATCATCTTACGATGGCGACGATCTACAGAGATCAGGCCAACGACCTGATGAACATTTATCGAGAAATCTCAGCCCTGAAAAAACGGATCGAGAAGCTGGAAAACCAGCCAGAGTGAAAGCCCGGAAACGGGTTTTTTATTAGTCTGCCGTTTTCCAATTTGAGGTGGCATTTTGTTTTATGGCTTCGCGACGAGCCAAATGATACATTGAAATTGCAAGAAGTGATCACAAAAAAATACGAAAGGAGAGATTGATGAAAGTCGTATTGTATTGCGAGTTTGGAATGTCGACCAGTCTTCTGGTGACAAAAATGAAAGCCGCCGCAGAAGAAGGAGATGTCATCGATGCGTTTTCCTTGGATAATGAGGCAACGACGGTAGACAAGTACGATGTTGCGCTGCTGGGACCGCAAGTAAGAGGCCATTATGAAGAAGCCAAGAAGATCGCTGACGAGTACGGCGTTCCGTGTCTGGTCATGGATATGAGAGCGTACGGAACCATGAATGGCCAGAAGGTTTATGAGCAGGCAAAAAAAGCATATCTGGAAAAGCATAACGAAGGATAAAAGAAAGGAAACATATGAATAAACTTGTTGAAAAATTAGAGAAATTCTCTTTAAAACTATCAAGCGAAGTGCACATTGTCGCGCTGAAGAACGCATTTATGTCGATCATTCCTTATCTGGTCGTCGCCGGATTCGGAACGTTCCTGGGGGCAATCCTCCTTCCTTCCAGCTTTGTGCAGAACACGCTGGGAGAAGGGTTTGTAACACAGCTTAGTGACATTATCGGAAGATTGAATCACGGTGGTTTCACGATCATGTCGCTGATGGTGCTGCTGCTGACTTCCTACAATATCGCAACCATTAGAAAATATCCAAAACCTCATCTAGTTGTTATAGCTACTTTGTCGGCGTTGTTCATTACCGTTCCTCTTGACAACGTCACCAGCTATTTTGCTACAGGCGGTATCTTCACATGTATGGTCGTCAGCTTGACATGCTCAGATCTGTATCTGAAACTGGCGAGCATCGACAAACTGAAGATTAAAGTCAAGGAAGATGTCGGTATTCCTCCAGCAGTTATCGACTCACTGAACTCTTTATTGTCTGTCGCAATCGTCATGTGTACATACGCGATTGGTTCATGGCTCATTAAGGCTGTTACTGGCTACGAATTCAAAGATCTTGTAACAGCGATCCTGCAGAGGCCGATGGTCAATTTCCAGGCATCGCTTGGCGGATTCCTGCTCTTGAAGCTGTTCTCTACATTCCTCTGGTTTGTCGGCATTCACCCGGCAATCCTTTCCGGCATAACTTCGCCGGCTATGTACGCAGCGTTGGAAGAAGGAAGAGTAATCAATTCCGCCTTCAATGATGTCTGGGGATGTTTGGGCGGTATGTGCTGTACTATGGGTCTGGTCATAGCTATGGCGTTCTCAAAAAGAGAAGATTTCAGGACCCTGGGAAGATTGTCTCTGCCGCTGGCCATCTTCAATATCAACGAACCTGTAACGTTTGGCCTTCCGCTAGTATTCAATCCTCAAATGGCCATCCCGTTCTTCTTTGTTCAGATCATCGGCTTTATCATCGCTTACTTTGCACAATCAGCCGGTCTGGTCGCTAAATGTACGATTCCGACGACCTGGTCAACGCCGGCATTCATTAACGGCTATATCGCAACCGGCGGTGACTGGCGCAGTCTCGTGCTTACCGCTATCCTGATCGCGATGGGCGTTGTGATCTGGGGGTTCTTCCTTAACAGATACGGAAAATATCTGGATAAGCAGCAGAACGAAGAAAACAAGTAGACGCAAATACACAAGAATCTAAATGACAAAAGGATTATTCTTCTGACTGTGACAAGTCAGCAGAATATCCTTTTTAGAAAGGACAAACCAATGGAAACATTCTATTTAGGAAAAGCTGTAATGAATGACTATTCAGTCAAGCCCGAGAGATTCAATAACGATAAAGATTATCATGCCCGGCTGTTTGCCTATGGGGGACATGCCCAGTTTACAGTCGAAGGAGAAGATGTTCCCTACAGCATGCACAGGCTTATGAATATAGAAAAAACCAGATTCGCAGCTGTCGTGAAGGGAGGGGACGGCCCTTTGTCTTTGCAGACTGAGTATATAGAATTTGCAAAAAGAGGCACTCCGATCACCAATTATCGGCAGATCAGCAAAGATCCGGAAATCTACGGTTTTGATTGTGAGGAAACAGGCACGCATTACCGCTGGGATGAACACGGAGTTACGTGGGTCGAAGGAGAAGGCAGGCTTTTGGATATAAAACTTGATCCGTTTCCGATCACGTATTTCGCGCACGTATCGGATCGCCACCCGACCAGCACACTGATATCCAGACCGTGCGTGATTACAGGAACGTTTATGGGCAAAAAAATCAGCGGAATCGCTTCGGATGTCAGACAGTTTATTCCTGATGAAGGAGAGAATCCAGACGTTCAGGAAAGAGCGTGGCAGAATACCACAAATTATCTTGCCGCAAGCCTGGCAGGGATCAGAGAAGACGGAAGAAAAGAGTTCGCCATGTTCAGTGGGAATCCGGGGCACAGGCTCGCCAGCAGTCTTTACTGGATCGAAGGAGAAGAACCCGTCGTTGACCTGAATCCTGTTTTCACCGGCAAATGGAAAAGGCTTCCTTATGCAGATGACGGGACTTGCTTATCAGATCGCTTTTCTTTTACGGTAAAAGATAAAACGATTCATTTTGAGGGAAAATGGGGCTTCAAAGGATGGACTAAAGAAGCTCAACTGGACAGGCATGGACAATCGATGGTGATCGGCGAGTTTTATGAAGGAGATAAACAGTACAAACACTCTGTCTGTCAAACATTCATTGAGAATATGAATTGCTACGACCATATCCTCAAAGACGCCGGATATGAAGTGGTTGATGAATGATAGCTGCAGCGATGGAGGAAACAGATGAACACGAAATATCCAAATCTGCTGTCGCCGGTAAGGATGAACCGGCTGATTTTAAAAAATAGAATCTGTGCAGCTCCTTGCGGCCGGGTCGGAATCAAGGCCAAAGGAGGAGCCTCATACGTAATAGTCGGGAACGTTTCCGTCAAATGCGAAAAAAGCGATATGAATCCGACAGCGCCATATCAGCTGGATGCTCCGCAGAAGCACGCGCTGGTTGAGAAGGTCAGCGTCGCTCATTTCTATGGCGCGAGAGTGGGTGCTGAATTATTGCATGTAGGCATGTTTTCGAGAGTTCAGCGGGATGACTATTCCTACGGGCCATGCGACACAACGGTCAACGGTCATGTCGTAAAGGCGCTGAATGAGGAACAGATGAAACAGATTGCAGCTGCATATGCACAAACCGCGCTTGATTGCAGGGAACTTGGTTTTGATATTGCTTTTCTGCATTTTGCGCATGGTTGGCTTCCGACGCAGTTCCTTACGCCGTATTTCAACAAAAGAACAGATGAGTACGGAGGCTCGATCGAAAACAGAGCCAGATTCCCGCTGATGATCCTGAAAGCTGTCAGAGAGGCGGTTGGCCCCAACTATCCGATCGATATGAGGATCAGTGCGTTGGACAGGCTTGATGCGGAAGAAACAATGAAGCTCGAAGACACGATAAAATTCTGTCAGATGGCCGAGGAGTACGTAGACTGCATCCATGTCTCGTGCGGCTTAGATACGGTCGATGCGGGTGGACCTCATATGATGTCAAGTAATTTGTGTCCGCAAATGTACAATGCGGATCTGGCACATGAAATAAAGAAGAATCTGAAAAAAGCGCTGGTCTGTGTTGTTGGAGCAATCGACACGGCTGAAGACGCAGAAATGATCATTTCGCAGGGCAAGGCCGATCTGGTTGCGATAGGAAGAGGAATAATAGCGGATCCTGACCTGCCCAAAAAGATCATGGAAGGCAGACCGGAAGATATCGTTCCCTGCCTGCGCTGCAATAACTGTTTCTGGCCGATGACGTATTTTGGTCACCGCGGCTGTTCGGTAAATCCTACGATTTACTACCGGAACACACCGACCGAGATCGAAAAAGCCACAGAGCCGAAAACGATCGTTGTTGTCGGTGCCGGTCCAGCAGGCATCAAAGCAGCTTTAACAGCCGGAGAAGCGGGACACAACGTGATACTTCTTGAAAAGGAAAAAGAAGTGGGAGGCTTATTAAAGTTCATTTCTAAAGAACATCATAAAATCGAGGTTCAGAGATACCTTTCTTATCTGAAAACGCAATTAGAAAAATCCAATGTCAGAGTAATCACCGGCGTCAATGCGGACAGAAGCTATGTCGAAAGCCTCAATCCCGACAAGATCATTGTCGCTATCGGCGCACAACCGGCAAAACCTCCGATACCGGGAATCGAATCTCAGAACGTGATGGATTGCCTGCAGGTGATTGACCACCCGGAGCAAGTCAAGGAACGCGTGGCGGTCATAGGGGCCGGTACTGTCGGCTGTGAGCTTGCGATCGAGTTTGCGGAAGAAGGCAAACAGGTTTATCTGATCGAAATGGCAGATGAGATCGGAATGAACGCAAACAAGTGGTACAAGGTGGCGTTAAAACAAAACATCGATAAGCTGGAAAATATCAAGGTTTCAGTTTCGACAAGATGTACAAAGATCGATAAAGACGGACTGCATGTAGCAAACAAAGAAGAAACCATTCTAGATGTTGAAACAGTCGTTTTGGCAACCGGAATGAGTTCAAAAACCGAAGAAGCATATAAGTTTTATGGAATCACTCCATTTACGGAATCGATAGGGGATGTGGTCAATCCAAGGAACATTATGGAGGCAACGATTGAAGGTTTTGGAACAGGAAGCTGCCTGTAATGATGATTAGGGACCGATATTACGAGGAGTAAACACATGAATAAGAAGATCTATTTTGATAAATTGAACGCTGATGATTTTGAAAAAAGACCGAAGCGTTTCGACAATGACGAAGACTGGCACCCGGAATCAGTGGGAGGCGGCGGCGGAAGCGGCACTTTCTATTTGGAAGGAATCGATCGGCCACCGGTGACATTCATGCGAATGAGCAATCTTGATTCCGTACGCTGGGCAGGTTTTATCAAATGCGGTGAAGGACCTTTTTCGCTGCATACAGCGCTTCATGTAGATGACATTGCTCAGGCAAAAGACAAAATGGATCAGCCATATCGAAGGATCGATGATCATACATGGGGCTCATCGATCGAAAAGCCGTACTTTATGTTCAGGAGATATGATGACGGAAGCGGAAGATGGATCGAGGGTGAAAACGGATCAATCATGGATATCAAATTGGAGCCCTTCCCAAAAGCGTTATTTATTCATCGCTGCAAACAGTTCCCTGTTTCAACTTTCTTTACCAATGCGTGTATCGCTACAGGAACATATGAAGGAAGACCGGTGCAGGGGATGGTCGATCATGTCGGCCAATTTGTCCCGGTCGACGGAATCGATAAAGAAACAGCCTGGCAGAATACGACGGATTATTTTACGGCGAATCTGATGGGGGTCAGAGAAGACGGAAGGAAAGAGGTTGCTTTCTTCAATGGAAATTATGATGGTCCTGTCGGCGGCTATTGGCTCGAAGGAGAGGAGCCAGTTGTTTCCGATCAGATCGAAGTGATCGGCGACTGGATCCATTTACCATATTGTTCAGACGGAACATGCCTGATGCCTGATTTTCATTTCAAGATCGAGGATAAAACAATCCACTTTCACGGAAAGTGGGGACTTAAAGGGTGGGGAAAAGAAACCGACGTTGAGAAGATGATAAAAGGCGCTCCTTCTTTTGGAAACAGACACGGACAGTCTCAGGTTATAGGAGATTTCTACGAAGGCGACGTTCCATATAAGCACATCATTCAACATACTTTTGTTGAAAACATGGAGGCTTACGATTATAAATTGAAAGCAAGAGGACACAAAGTAATAGATTAAATAACGGTTTTCATATATGTAGTAAAAAGAAAGGCAATCATTTTCTCCCCTCTGATCTGCTAAGGATTTCGTAAATGATTGCTCACGATTATTATACTTTTCTCTCTCGGTTATGACGTCACGTTAATAAAACACTTAGCTAAAAAACATATTGTAAAGCGGCAGTTCATTCAGAACAGCCGCTTTTATATGCCATGCCCGGCACACAATCGAGTAGGGGCTATTTTCTAGCCCCTCTCACACCACCGTACGTGCCGGTCGGCATACGGCGGTTCAATCAAATCAAATTTTGCTTTAGGGAATGTCTTGTTATGTAGTAAACCAAAGGATCAACTAAGCCGGCACG
>DESX01000017.1 GCA_002362065.1 Solobacterium sp. UBA3303 | reverse complement strand
GTCGGTCTTGCGGACAGCCTCAGAAAGATCGGCAAAAAGTCAGTCGTCGCCTTAAGAGAACCGTCCTTAGGACCGGTCTTTGGCATCAAGGGCGGTGCAGCCGGCGGCGGTTATGCACAAGTCGTCCCGATGGAAGACATCAACCTTCACTTTACCGGCGACTTCCATGCGATCGGCGCAGCCAACAATCTTCTTGCAGCGATGCTCGACAACCATATCCAGCAAGGCAATTCTTTAAATATCGACCCGCGCAGGATCACCTGGCGCAGAGCCGTCGATATGAACGACAGACAGTTAAGGAATATCATCGACGGTCTTGGAAACCGTACGGACGGCACACCTAGACAGGATGGCTTTGACATCACCGTTGCATCCGAAGTCATGGCGATCCTTTGTCTCTCTAACGGCATCAGCGATCTCAAAGAAAGGCTTGGACGCATCGTCGTCGCCTACACCTATGACAACAAGCCAGTCACAGCCAGTGATCTCAAGGCACAGGGTGCCATGGCTGCCCTTCTGAAAGATGCATTAAAGCCAAACCTTGTACAGACCCTTGAAGGAACACCGGCCTTCGTGCATGGCGGACCGTTCGCCAATATCGCTCATGGCTGCAATTCCGTCATGGCAACAAAACTTGCTTTAAAGACCGGCGATTACGCTGTCACCGAGGCAGGATTCGGTGCTGACTTAGGCGCTGAAAAATTCCTGGACATCAAATGCCGTATGGCCGGCCTGAAACCGGACTGCGTGGTCATCGTTGCGACTATCCGCGCTTTGAAGCATCACGGCGGTGTCGCCAAGGAAGACCTGAACAAAGAAGATCTCACAGCACTTGAAAAAGGCATGCCGAACCTTCTGCAGCACGTCTCCAACATCACAAACGTATATAAGCTTCCTTGCGTCGTAGCGATCAACGCCTTCCCGACCGACACCAAAGCAGAACTCGATCTCGTTGAAGAAAGATGCAGGAAACTTGGTGTCAACGTTGCCCTTTCCGAAGTCTGGGCAAAGGGTTCGGAAGGCGGTCAGAAGCTTGCTGAAGAAGTCGTCCGTCTTTGTGAAGAAGAAAATGATTTCAGCTTCGCCTACGAAAGTGATCTTTCGATCAAAGAAAAGATCGAAGCGATCGCAAAGAAGGTCTATCATGCGGATGGCGTCGATTTCTTAGCCAGTGCGCCAAAACAGCTCAAGCAGCTTGAAGAACTCGGCTTTGGTGATCTTCCGATCTGCATGGCCAAGACGCAATATTCCTTCTCGGATGACCAGAAGAAACTTGGTGCACCAAAAGATTTCCGTATCTCCGTGCGCAACTTGAAGGTCTCTGCCGGTGCCGGCTTTATCGTCGCTCTGACCGGTGAGATCATGACGATGCCGGGCCTTCCGAAAGTTCCGGCAGCAGAAAAGATCGATGTCGATGAAAACGGCGTGATCACGGGGTTGTTCTGATATGAAAAACAAGACATTAAAAGAATTTAATGATGCAGTCGCCTCCAAGGAAGCGATCCCGGGCGGCGGCGGCGTTTGCGCAGATGTGGCAGCTTTATCTGCAGCCTTAGGCGAAATGGTCACAAATCTGACCATCGGCAAGAAGAAATACCTTGAATACACGTTTGAGCTTGCGGATATCCGCAAGGAACTTGAAATACTCAGAGTCAACCTGCTTGAGTGCATCAATAAAGATGCGGAAGCGTTCAAACCATTGGCGGAAGCTTACAGTCTTCCAAAAGATTCGGAAGGCTATGAAGAAAAGATGGAAGCCTGCTTAAGAAAAGCGGCCGACTCCCCTTACCTGATCTTAAAATATGCAATGCGAATCATCGAGATCGATGAACGCCTTGCGAAAATCGGTTCAAAGCTTGCCGTTTCCGATGCCGCAACCTCAGTGATGCTGGCGCATGGCGTCTTATACGGTGCTTATATCAATATCCTTGTAAATACCAGACTGATGAAAGATCGCGAATATGCAGATAAATTAACGAATGAAGCGGTCAAATACGTCGATGAATATTCGATCAAAGCGCTCAATATCTTCGATGACATCTGCAAGAGGCTGACCGATGTCTGAGATACTCTATGGCAAGGCAGTCGCTGAAGCGATCGTCAATGAATGCATTGAAAAGACAAAAACACTAAATGACAATGGGATCCATCCGGTCTTAGGGGTGTTTCGTATCGGTGAAAAAGATGCAGACTTGTCCTATGAACGAGGGATCGAGAAACGTTTCAAACAGATCGGCATCGAAGTGAAGAAATTCGTTTTTGAAGAAAACGTCAGCGAAGAAGATTTCTACAAGAAACTCGATGAAGCAACTACAGATCCTTCGATCCACGGCATCCTGGTCTTCCGTCCTTTGCCAAAAAGCTTTGACAAAGAAAAACTGAAAGATCACATCATTCCTGATAAGGACGTGGACTGCTGCAGTGATCTGTCACTTGCCGGCATCTTCACGGACAAAAAGGTCGGCTTTGCCCCATGTACGGCACAGGCAGTTATCGAGATCCTGCATCACTACAAGATCGATGTCGCCGGCAAAAATGTCGTCGTCATTGGAAGATCCTTAGTCATAGGAAAGCCTGTGGCAATGTTACTTCTTAATGAGGATGCGACTGTCAGCATCTGCCACTCCAGATCAAAAGATGTCGCAGCGATCGCTTCCAAAGCAGACATCCTGGTTGCCACGACCGGCAAGATGGAACTCGTCAACAAAGACTATGTCAATAAAGATCAGGTGGTCATCGATGTCGGCATCGACTATCATCCGGTCAAACAGAAGCTCTGCGGCGATGTCCTGTTTGAAGAAGTTGAACCGATCGTCAAGGCGATCACCCCGGTTCCCGGCGGTGTCGGTTCTGTAACGACAGCCGTTCTGGCAAAGCACGTCATCGAAGCAGCTCAAAGAACTAACTAAAAGTCATCTTACGATGACTTTTTGTGTGCTTTCTCCAGATCCAGAAGGATCTTTTTCCGCTCGATCCCGCCGGCATAGCCAACAAGTTCGCCGTTTTTCCCGATCACCCTGTGACATGGCACGATCAGACAGATCGGATTTTTCGAGACCGCTGAGCCGACTGCCTGGGCAGACATCTTTCGGATCCCTCTTTTCATAGCAATCATAGAAGCGATCTTGGAATAACTCATTGTTTCTCCATAAGGGATCGCAGAAAGGATCGCATAGACTTCCATCTGAAAATCACTGGCTTTGATCTGATATGGCGGCATAAAATCGGGCTCTTCCCCTTTAAAATAGCGATCCAGCCAAAGCTTCGTCTTTTCAAAGACCGGAAGCAGACACTCTTTCGCATCTGCTTTGAGACCTTTTAAAGCATATTTCTGATCTTCAAACCAAAGACCGGTCAGAACTTCGCCATCACTTGCCAGAACGATCTTCCCCAGCGGAGAATCCAGATGGAACGTATAGTTCATTATTTCAGCTTATTGCCGCACTTCGGGCAGAATACCGTTTCCGGATCTGTGATCTTTTCGCCGCATCTGCTGCAGAAGAACGGTTCAAAGGAAGCCGGTCTTGGCGTTCCGCACTTCTTGCAGAAATTGCCGTCATTCTTCGTACCGCATTTCGGACAATACCACTCGCCTGCGCTTTCAGCCTGTTCAGTTACATAAGATGTGTAATTGTTTGCACAGTTTGGATTTTCGAATTTGCTGCGATCATCGTAGTATTCCTTATTGCAGATGATGCGCAACGCCTGTTTGCAGATATCGACAAGTTCCATGTATTTGCCATCGCCCGGATTTTCCGGTTTGTCGTTATTGAGCTTGAAATCCAGGTCATCAAAATACGGATGATTCACATCGATGTGCATGAAGAATTCATATTCGTATTCATAGCGTTTCGGATCGTAGCTGACGTTTTTGCCTTCCGCATCCTTGTAATAGATCTCATCCTTGTCTTCTCTGATCGTGACCTGCATATTGCGGACATCTTCAAAACGGATGATATCCGGATTGGATTCTCTCCATTTGGTATTCAAAGAAGATACGACAAAGCATTTGTTCGGCTCATCGATATAGAATTTGTAATAATCACCGATGATCTTTGTCGGATTGAAGCTCTTCAGCTGCTGTGCATTTTTCTCACGATACGCAAGCTGTTCCTTGATCGCTTCAACACTCGTTCTCTTTCTTCCGGTAAACCAGTGGGAAAGCTTGGCAGCGCAGTCTTTGCACATATTGCCGTCATCCAGCTTGCGGTTTCCCAGAAATCCGATCTCTTTGCCGCAGATATCACAGTATTTTTTGTCAAACAAACCCATAGCAGCCTCCTTCTTTACATTTAATTATGTTCTTTATATATTCCTTAAGAATATTATAACATCGCTTACATCTTTTTCGGCTTCCCCTTCCTGTTTCCTGCGGAATCAGCCGATATTGGAGTAAAATAGAGTTATGTACAGAGATTCCTATGTCGAAGTGGATCTGGATGCATTAAAAAACAACATTCAGTATTTCACTTCAAAAAGCAATAAAAAACTGATCGGCGTCGTCAAGGCAGACGGCTATGGCATCGTTGATTACATCGAAGCAAAGACTTTGAAAGAAGCGGGTGTTGATTACTTTGCGGTCTCAAGTCTTGATGAAGCATTACGTTTGAGAAAACACGATCTCAAAGGTGGTATCCTGATCCTTGGTCAGGTCCCGGAAGATGCGATGGACATTATCAGGGAAAATGATCTTTCGATCGTCACCCTGAGCATGCCTTTTGTCAAAGATACGGATCTGAAAGGTATCAAAGTTCACCTCAAGCTCAATACCGGCATGAACCGCATCGGCATCAATGTCGAAGATGCGAAGAAGTGTCTGGACCTCTTGAAAGAAAAAGGTGCGGTCATTGAAGGTGTCATGTCTCATTTCTCCAGTGCCGATGATGATGCGAAATATTCGC
>DESX01000014.1 GCA_002362065.1 Solobacterium sp. UBA3303 | reverse complement strand
GAAGTTGACCATCTGGTTGCAAAGTGTGCTCAGATGATTTGCCGGAGTGGAAGTGATCTTACCGTTGACACCGCCAAGACCTTCTTCGATCAGCTGCTTGAGTGACCAGCCTGCACAATAACCTGTCAGCATCGACAAGTCATGGATATGCATATCGCCATCCTTGTGGGCTGAGCCGATTTCTTCATCATAGACTTCAGAGAGCCAGTAGTTGGCTGTAACTGCACCGGAGTTGGACAGGATCAGACCGCCGACGGAATATGTGACAGTCGAATTCTCCTTGACACGCCAGTCGACCGCATTGACATAGGAATCGACCAGTTTCTTGTAGTCCAGCATCGTCGTTGAGATATTTCTGGCTTTTTCTCTCTGCTTTCTGTATAAGATATATGCCTTTGCAACATCCGGATAACCGGCTTCCGACAAAGTCTTTTCAACAGAGTCCTGGATATCTTCAACGGAGACCTTCTCATCTTTGACTTTGTTTGAGAAGTCTGATGTGACTCTTAAAGCCAGCAGGTTGATGACATCCGGATGATATTCCTTCTTGCAGGCATCAAATGCCTTCGTGATCGCATCCGAAATCTTTTTCAGATCAAAATCTACAACTTTTCCATCTCTTTTTACTACACGGTACATACTTTTACTCCTTTAAACCTCTTACCTCTATATTCTCCACATACGGCCTCACCGTTTCCTTCATCTGTTTCATCGTATCCGCGTCAACCTCACCAAGTCCACTGACGATACAGGTCCCGTGATCTTCAAAGTTCTGCAGGTAGTAGTGCTTCGCACCTTTGATCCACTCGCCGATCTTTTTCAGATCTGAGACTTCATGGAACTGTTTCACGATGGTCGTACGAAATTCGTAATCTACGTGATCTTCCAGTAAATAATTCTTGCTTTTTTCGATCTCTGAGAGATCGTAATTCTGTAAACCGATGGTCATGGCATATTTTTCCGGTGAATTCTTGATATCCATGGCGACATAGTCGACCATACCCTCATCGATCAGCTCTTTCAGCTTTTCGAAATTGGAACCGTTGGTATCAAGCTTCACCTTCAGCCCAAGATCCCTCACCCTTTGAATGAAGGCTTTTAAGCCTTTGTGCAATAACGGTTCACCACCGGTGATGCACACGCCGTCAAGGATCCTGTTTCTGTTTTTGAGAAAGTCGAAGATATCCTCATTGGCGATCTCCGAATCATTCTCATTTAAGAAGACCAGGCTTCGGTTGTGACAGAACGGACAGCGGAAATTGCAGCCGCCGGTAAACACCGTACAGGCCATATTTCCCGGATAGTCCAGTAATGTCAGCTTTTGCAGACCATAGAAACGGACACCCTCATCATCGAGTTCGGTCGAATATTCCCTGGCCTTTTCCACAAGCCTTGCAAGTACACTGTTGTATGCATCGAGCTCATCCGCTGAGATATTTGAACTCAGATGAGAGAACCAGTCCGAACGCATTCTATAGAGATCAGGCATGATCTCCTGCGTTTTTTCGGTCGTATATAACAATTTTGCACGTCTGTCCGTCTCTGAGTTTTCTATCCGCACATAGGAAAGCTGCTCAAGCCTCTGTATGGATTTCGTGATCGTTCCTTTGTCATAAACACCTCGGACCGCAAGCTCGTTCATCGAGATGCCTTCTGATTCATAGATCTGAGTCAGAAGGATGAGCTGCGTATAACCGATGGAGTATTTATCCAGCAGTTTATCGAAATGTTTCTGGTTACAGCGATACAAAACAGAGGAGTCCAGACTTAAATAATTATGCTCGCTCATTACAGTTGTACCTGTAAATCTAATTATAAGCCATGTAGTTGAAAGTTCAACTAAAACGCTCCAAAAAGGATTGAAATTTCAACTATTTATATTTCCCGGAAATCCGGCAGGATACCGGTAAAAATTTTTTCGTTTTTTCTAAAGGAACCACAGGCTCCAGGACAGACAAAAATGTTGCATCAGTATTCTTATCGTCGGTCTTTAAAACATCGCTTAGACAAAAAAGGAAGCCCCTTTTTGAGGCTTCCAGATCTCATAGCAGGACTCTTTTTTGTCTTTTCAGCTGTTTTTTGATCAGCCTTTGTTTTCTTCATTGCAATAGGAATGAAGGATCAAGGAAAGTTCCGTAATATCATCAAACTGCGGCACGCCTTCAAAGAAGCTGTCGACCTCTTGCTTGATGTGATCGCAGATATCTTTCGCATTCTCGTCCTTATGTACATCAAGGCAAGCCTGCAGACGTCCGTTGCCATAGAGCTGCTTGTCCGCATTGGTCGCTTCCACGACACCATCGGTGTAAAGGAACAGGCCATCGCCCGGTTTGAGATAGAGCGTATTCTCCTTGTATTTGACGCTGTCCATAGCCGCCAGAACAAAGCCCGGGGCAGACTGAATAAATTCGTAAGTCCCCTCTTTCCTTCTTAAAAGAGGCGGGTTATGGCCGGCATTGGAGAAGTGCAGTTCGCCATTCTTCAGATCCAGGAAACCGATCCAGGCCGTAACGAACATCGATGCATCATTTCCCTCACACAGATGTTTATTGGCACGGGTCAGGATCTCACCAGGTGAAATGCCTGCTTCGGCGTAGTTTCGGATCATCGTCTTGGAACGCATCATGAATAACGACGCCGGTATGCCTTTGCCGGAAACATCGGCAACCAGGAAGACCAGCGTATGATCATTGATCATATAGAAGTCGTAGAAATCACCGCCCACTTCCCTGGCTGGCGTCATCAGGGCATACAAGTCAAATTCCGGATGTTCCGGGAAAGCCGGGAAATGTGTCTCCAAAGCAGAGAATTGTATCTCCCTGGCATAGGATAATTCCGTATCGATCCGTTCGTTTGCTTCCTTGATCAATTGCTTCAAGGCATCGACAGTGATATTGATGCCGCCCGAAAGTGAGGCGAACTCTTCATTGTCCTTGACATCCACGACCGTCTCGAGATTTCCATCCGTGATCTGTTTCAAGGAATCGTTGACCTTATAGATGTTTTTGACGATGCGTGATCTTGTCAGATAGTAGATGAAGATAAACATCAATCCAAAGATGATCACCTGCATGAAGATATTCAGATAGACGGAGATCGTGTTGACGAATTCCGTTTCATTTTTCGGCACGAAGGCGTAGACCGAGAAGTATTCCTCATCCATACCCATGTAATAGTAATCCTGACCCAGAAGAGTGATGGTGTTTGGTTTGTTGTCCTTGGAGAAATCCGTCTTTTCAAGACCGAGATCTTCCGCTCTCTTTCCTTCCTGGCCAAGCAAATCAGCAACGATCACACCCTTGTTGTCAACGACCATGATGTGACCATATTCACCGATCCTTCTATTCTGGATCAGATTTTCCAGACGCTCATTGACTTCACCCTGGAAGCGGTCTTTATTGTAAGCTGTAACGACGGCATTCCCTTCAAAATATACGCCCGCATAACGGAATGACGTCTGTGACTGATATTCATAATCATCGATGTACGGGGCCATCTCCCCCTTGTTTTTCAAAAGATCAGAAAATTCCGAGACATCTTTGATGAAGGCGATATTCGCGCCGATATGCCCCGCCTGATTTGAATCGACGACCAGACCTCTCTGATCGATGATCAGGATCTCCGAAACATCGTAATAGCCGGCAAGCCAGTCGATCCCCTGATCTTTCAGATCGTGGAAATAATCTTCCGCGATCTCCTGCGTGATGCGAAGATGTTCCGACTTGACCTGGTTCATGACATCGTTGTAGGAATCCGATGCATTCAGTAACATCGTTTCAAAGGTACTGATGATCGTGACCTGTCTTTGCATCAGATAGGTAAAACCGGATGTCAGGATAAAGCCCAGTACGACGACAAGGATCAAGGAGCGCTGGTATTGCGTTGTGATGGAAGGAAGATCGTCTCTTCCTTTGATGTCCTTTTCCATCATGCGAAGCACCAGACAGGAGAAGCCGACGGCAATCGCATTGATCAGGATCATCGGTGCCGAGCAGGCCCGGATGTATTCAAAGGCTGTCCTTGCGTCAGAAGAATTGGTCACAAAGATCAATGTCATATGTATCGTTTCACAAAACGCCCCCGCATAAAAGGCCGATGCGAAATCCGGTATGTGGTTTTCAAAGATGCGCTTTCTTAAAAACGCCGCGATCAGTCCGCTCAGGATCGTCGCGATCGTGCAGGCAAGCCTGGTGTAATAGCTGAAGTTCCAGTAAACAGAGATCCAGCGTTCGATCCCGCCGATGACCCCTGCAATGATACTGGCCTTAGGTCCGAAGATCAGACCGGCGCACAAAGGCGCTGCATCCCTGACATTGACGATAGCCCCATCGACTGCCACGCCGTATTCCGTTGCAATGACCGAAACAAGGCCAAAGACAAGCCCGGCAATGATCTGTTTTTTCTTATCTGAAAAAGTGGCCTTCTCACTGCTGAAGACCAGATACAGGATCACCGATGCAAGGAACGGCAAAGATGCAATGATGATTAAATCTTTGATCATGTTCATTCTTCTATCATTTTATCATCATCTTTCTTTTGAAAGTGTAAAAGAAAAAGCGAAGTAATCGCTTATGACTTTACTTCGCTTTAATAATCATTTAACCGATCAAGGCTGCTTGCCGATGTAAGCCAGGATACCACCGTCAACGTAAAGGATATGACCATTGACGAAGTTGGATGCATCGGATGCAAGGAAGACCGCCGGACCCATCAGATCTTCGACTTCGCCCCATCTTTCAGCCGGTGTCTTGGCAATGATGAACTGGTCAAACGGATGTCTTGAACCATCTGCCTGCGGTTCTCTTAACGGAGCCGTCTGTTTGGTTGCGATATAACCCGGGCCGATACCGTTGCACTGGATATTGGCATGGCCATATTCTGCACAGATGTTTCTCGTTAACATCTTCAAGCCGCCTTTTGCTGCGGCATAGGCAGAGACGGTTTCTCTTCCGAGTTCGGACATCATCGAACAGATGTTGA